>JAAFHL010000125.1 GCA_013298365.1 Bacteroidota bacterium
ATTGCTGTTTCCATTGCCTACTTGCACACCGTCTGCTGACATTCCATACGCAACTTCAAAGCGAGAACGGTCAATACCAAAATTACCTTGAATGAAATTCAATACACTTTCTATCCTTTTGCGAATGATTTCTTCGCCGCCTACATCTGTATAACCTGAAACACGTATTTTTTCGTTTGGATGATTAATCATATAACGAGCTACATGGAAAATACTTGGATAAAACTCTTGTTTTACATTGGCTCTGTCTAAGTCGAAATGCACAGAAGGCAAATCACACTCCGTACTTTCAATCACAACGGGCGCTTGAGTATTAGTTGAGATATTAACCGGTGGTGGTGGCGGAGGGAGTTTTGCAAGACACTCTGCACAGTCAAACTTAGGCAATACAATGCTACGTCCATTTGCATCAACTAATGCACCCGGTTTCGTATTCAATTCCAAGTCGTAGCAATCAGGCACTCTATCACCATCATTGTCTTTTGCAACACCTTTATTATCTACATCGCAGCCCATAGGCGTGTTTTTTTGCATATCATCAGAATCCGGAATACCATCTTCATCGGTATCTTTTGTACGCCCTTTGCTATCTACTTCCATGCCCTCAGGTGTTTCAGGCTCTTGGTCATAAATATCGGAAACGCCATCACCATCTGTATCTTCTTGCGCAGATTTGAGGCGTTTGTCCATGTCATTTATTTTACCATATGTAGCTACCAAAGGATTTGTCGCCCATAAAGACTCCTCTCCCTTGCCAATTTTCATAGTAAGCGTAATATTGGTATTCAAATATACATCTTGTCCACCCGTAAGGGCTTTATTTCCATATCCAAAGCCTTGATTTCCTAGACTTCTACCAGGATTTGCCCCATTTTCTTGCCATCTTTGCGCATCTAACAAATCGCTATTTACCGTAGTTATTCTTTGTTCTATGCCTATGTCCATTTTGCGAGAAAGTCTGTAACTTAGATTTACAGCTCCTGTAAACATAGGCAATATGGTATAAGAACGTTCATTCTCTCCACCCAAAGAATCCGAATATGTACCATATTTGATGACTCGTCCTTCAGGAAATGGCTCAGAAGGCATGTCATAATATTTTTTGCTAAGTGCTTGAAAGGCAGAAATCCCTCTAATTTCATATACTTTGTCTAAAACTTCTTGTCTATCCCTTAATGACAAAGCAGGGTCAAAGTTGTAAATCAAGCCATTTGCATCAAAAGCATCTACCAAAGTACTCATGCCAGCCAATCCCGCACCTGCCATCAAGTGAAGTCCAAACTTATTTTGTTCTTTATAGAAATTAACGTTGTTAAGGGTAAATACCCCTTGAACACTAACGTCCATTACATCAGCCATGTAGTTGTAATAGACACGCTTGGGACTGGAGAAACCACCTGCCCAATATTGTTTGTTTGTAATATCTACTGCCGAAGACCATGGATTATCTTTAGCACTAAAATAGCCTCGGCTTGAGCTATAATTTTGACCTGCCATATGGCTCATATTGCCTTGAAGACGCAAGGCAAAAGCATGTCCTAACGATTTTTGAACATGTAGCCCAATCCCGTAACCAGGCACAAGCGATACAGGCTCAACGTCTCCTGAGACAAAGGCAGTACCTAAATTTACGCCAACGCCCCAATTACTACGTTTTTGGGCTGGGAACATATAGCTTCCAGATTCATACGCATCTTGTTGCGATTGAAGTCGAGGAGGGACATTTTGACCAAAGAGTGTGCTTGATGCCATCATCCCTATAAGTATCAAAACACCATGAGAATAGTTGTGTCTCATACGATAATAGTCTATGTTATTGATTCGTAATGAAATATATGCGAAGCAGAAATAAAATAATCAGAAAATATCTTCTATCTTTTTATGGTTCTACTTTAAATTGATGAAATGAACTGTATTTTTATCTTTTTATGAAAATACGTATCGAAAATGTTTTGGGCAAAGGTATGAGATTATTTTTAATAGTCAATCATTAAAAATGCCTTTATGTATTTTTTATATTCTGAGAAATAGATTTTAGCCGTTTTAGGGCTAACTATTTCTTTAAATGGCTATAAACTTCCCAAAAATGGAAAAGAACTTCTTTCAAACCTACATGTTATGGTAGCAAAATCGCACAAAGACATGTTCAAAGGCTTATGTTTTCTGATTTTTATCTCAATGACAGATGCCTGTTTACACCGAATAAATAGAGCCGTTACTATTTGATTTACTTTTTTTTCTAACAAATCACAAGGAATCTGCATCTGTGCCAACACTATTTCATAAATTATCGCATAATCCAACGCATCTTCGAGATTATCGTTCTGCATTGCAATAGGAAAGTCGGTTTCTACAAACACGTCTATGGAAAATGTATTTGCCTCCTTTTTTTCTACTTCATATACGCCAATAAAGGCAGCAACTTTTATATTTTCAACCGAAATAACGAACATTTAGCTAAATTATCTAATTATCTTGCAAATTTATACATAAATGTATAATTTCCTAACTATATTGCCCCAAAAGTATTATAAATATTCAATATATAAAATGTAGAAAATAAACTGCATAAATAGGGAGTGGATAAAAATAAAATTAAGTATCTTATTATCAGTGTATTAACAAAATAAAGGTTGGTCTTTCTAGCTATAATATGGCGAAATATGTGAAATAATACTTTTTTCAATTATCTCTAAGCTTACATTTAGTTGCAAATCGCCTTGTTTTGCGATGGAAAAAGTGTTTTTTTCTTCCGATAAAATGATAATAAGGGCATCTGTAAGCTCTGCCAAACCCACTGCTGCTCTATGTCGTGTACCTATCCCTTCAGGAAGTTTTTTGTCCGAAATAGGGAGTATGCAATGAGCTGCCGTAATCTTCCCCTCTTTTATGATTAATGCACCATCATGTAAAGGGCTTTCTTTTTGAAAAATGGCTTTTATCAGCAAAGACGATATATCAGCGTGAATTTGCTCTCCTTTTTGCTCAATTTCGGTAAGCATTTCATTACCACTTAACACAATTAATGCGCCATTTCGGTCTTTTTGTACTTGTTCCAAGCCCTTGCAAATGGCTTTTGCATATTTTTCGGGCTGCGAAATTGTCTCCGTTTGTATGGGTTGCAATACCCTTTGAATATTGAATCTGTCTGCAAAATGTGTTAAAATTCTGCGAATTTCAGGCGTAAATAAGACAAAAAATGCCAATGCACCCAAGTTCCAAAACTGGGTCAATATGCTTTTTAAGACAATTAAGTTAAAAATTTCGACAATTTTCCACAACACAAATGCAGAAATAATAAAGCCAATGAGTTTGGCAGAAATACTGGTTTTGATAAATTCAAATAGGCGATACAACAAAAAGCTCACGATAGAAATGTCTATCATGTCGCTCAGTGTAATGGGCAAAAATCCTATGTTGAATAGTTCCAAATATGAAAAAATTAGTGCATCATTTGATGCAATTTAATAATTCTTTTTGCTGGTTTTACCTCATGCACCCGCAAAATATTTGCACCTGCTGTCAAGGCACTCAGATGCAATGCAGCCGTTTCTGCCAAAATATCCTGCGGAGTAGTTTCTAATAACTTATATATCATAGATTTACGGGAAATCCCAACCAACATCGGAAAACCCAAACCTTTGAGATATGCCAATTCACTGAACAATTTATAGTTGTGTTCCAAGGTTTTGCCAAAACCAAATCCTGGGTCTACTATAATGTCTTTGATACCTGCTGCTTTTGCTTTTGACACATTTTCCACAAAATAATCTCGCACTTCTTCCACTACATTTTGATAAAAAGGCTTGTTTTGCATGGTTTGTGGCGTACCTTGAATGTGCATCAAAATATAAGGAACAGGATATTTTGCCACTACCTTGTGCATATTTGCGTCCAAAGTACCACCCGATATGTCGTTTATAATATGTACCCCTAAATCTAGCATTTTTTGAGCAACTTGACTACGAAAAGTATCAATCGAAACAATGGCTTGCGGAAAAGTGCGCAAAATCGTTTGCGTAATTTCATACATTCGTTTCAACTCTTCCTCTACCGAAATATCAATGGCATGAGGACGAGATGAATAGCCGCCGATATCTATGATGTCTGCGCCTTCGGTGAGCATTTTTTCTACCTGCGTAAGTGCCGCTTTTTGTTGCATAAAAAGCCCACCATCTGAAAAACTATCGGGCGTGAGATTCAAAATCCCCATTACAAGCGGCTCATTAAGAGATAATAACGTACCATTACAATTGATTGTCATCGCTTTTTTATTGGTTCTCGCAGATGAACGCAAATAAAGAGCGCAGATTTAGAAATATTTGCGAAAATCGGCGGTTCAATCTGCGTTTATCTGCGAGACACTATTATTTTACATCAAAATCTACCACCACTCGCTCCGACCTTGGATATGCCTGACAAGTAAGCACAAATCCTGCGGCAACTTCGGCGGGTTCAAGTGAATAATTGACAACCATTTCAACTTCACCCTCTGTTACTTTTGCCCGACAAGTGCAACATACACCTCCTTTACATGCAAAAGGCAAATCTGCACCCACATTGAGGGCGGCATCTAAGACAGATTTGCCGATATAAGGCATACTCAAATCAAAAGTAGTTCCATCTACAATGATGCTTACCTTGCTTTGTTTGCCCTCATCTGCTTTGTGCGCTTCGGCGTATTTTTCCTGTGCTTTTTGTGCATTGCTTGTAAACAATTCAAAATGAATATGTTTCTTATCTAATCCATTTTTCTCCAAAAAGCCTTGAATATCAAATATCATTTCTTCGGGTCCGCACAAGAAACACTCATCTACTTTGGACAAATCTACGAGTTTGGGTGAAAAATCAGCACATTTGTTGGCACTCAATCGTCCATTAAAAATAGGCGCATTGTCTTGCTCTTGACTCAATACCTGATAAAGACTCAAACGCCCCATATATTTATTTTTCAAGGCTTCTAAATTTTCCTTAAAAATAATGCTTCCTCTGTTTTTGTTGCCATAAAACAAAGTGAAAGTGCTATTTGGCTCACTTTGCAAAACTGTTTTAAGAATAGACAAAATCGGGGTGATACCACTTCCTGCTGCAAAACTCACATAGTTTTTCTTATTTTCGGGATTTATTGGGGTAAAAAAGCGACCTTCGGGCGGCATTACGTCCAATTTATCGCCAACTTTTAGCTGCTGATTGGCATAAGTAGAAAAAATCCCCTTATAAACTTGCTTAATAGCTACTCGCAACTCATTGTCAAGCGGACTGCTACAAATCGAATAGGAACGACGAATGTCTGTGCCATCAATCTTTGCAAGTAAGGTAAGATATTGACCCTGAATAAATTGAAAGTCTTGCTGCAAATGTGTAGGCACTTCAAAAGCAATAGAAACGCAATCTTGGGTTTCTCTGCGAATGTCTTTGACGAAAAGTGTATGGAATTTTGACATAGATATATGTTCGCTAATTTGGGCGCAAAGATACAGTTTTTTTGCAGAAAAGTACTTTTATGCCTTTTGTTACTTCTGAAAAAACTCCCTATCTTTGTGGAAACAAGTATCGTTTATGAAGCGTGAAATAAAAATAGGACTTACCTTGCTAAGTGCAATTGTGATTGTATATGTATGGGTGGCGTGGATGAAAAATCTTCATTTTTTTGATGAAGGTCATAAAAACTATACACTCATCTTCACCAATGTGAACGGCTTAATTGAAGGAGCTTCGGTAAATGTGTTTGGTTATCCTGCGGGAAATGTGGTGTCCATACAACCTATGCAAGACCACGTACAAGTGAATATTCGTTTATTGAAAAAAATAGACCTTCATACAGATGCTACAGCAGAGATACAATTAAAAGAATTGATGGGGGGCAAACAAATTGCCTTAACGCCTGGCAGGTCGCCACATTTGCTTGCAGAGGACGGACAAATAAAAGGCTTTATTTCTCCCGATTTGACAAGTACTTTTTCGATGTTTGGCGATGCCATGAATCAGGTAGATACCGCTCGCATCGGTCGTATGATGACAAATATGGAGAAGATTACGGAGAGAATGGCTTTTTTTGCAGACAAAGTCCCGATTGACCACATGGACAAAATGGTGATGAATCTGTCGCTTACTTCTGATGAGTTACGCAAAAGTGCTTCGGGCATCAACCTCATTTTGAACGAAATACAGTCTAAAAATGTGATTGATAGAGGAGATAGTACCTTTCGAGCCATTGCCGTTATGTTGCAAAATGTAGAAAAAATGCTCGTTAGTTCAGATAAAATGCTGGGACAAAGTGCTTTTTTGCTCAATGAAGTAAATAATTTGATTCTAAAAACAGAAAGCAAAACCCTGCCTAAAACCGATTCTATTATGCAGCAAGTGATTGTGATGTTGAATAAAACAGATAGAACACTTTCTACCGTTGAGGATATTGTACGAAAATTGAATCAAAAAGAAACCATTGTGGGCAAGGCACTCAATGATACACAATTTTTGGTTATCTTAGATTCGACTTTCCGAAATGTGAATCAAACCTTAGAATTTATCCGCACTGAAAAACTGAAAGCTGATGTGAGTGTGGATAGATTTTGGTGGAAAAAGAAGAAGTAAATATATCAAAGCCGTTTTGAAGGTCTGCGACCGTTCAAAAGGCTTAATGGCTGTCAATTTAAACAATACTATATATGTACTCAAAATTAACATTCCTATCTCTTGTTGCTACATTCGCTTTTTTAGCGTGCAATCAAGATGTGAAAAAACGCTGCTGCGATACAGGTTCACAGTCTTTTGTGTCTGACAGCGTAAAAGTCTATGTTCCAGATGCCTTTACACCAAATGGTGATGGTATAAATGACATTTTCACCTACTATATCAACAAGCCCGAAGCCTTTGTGCTACACAGATTGATTGTTTCCAAAGGAAATGTTTTGGCTTTTGACAAACAAGATACAGCAAAAATCGTTTGGGACGGACTTATTGATGGCAAAAAAGCAAAAGAGAATATACTCAATTATAAACTTACCTTAAAAAGAGCAAATACGACAACTGCCGATTCACTTGTAGAGTTGAAAGGAACTATTTGTTTGCGTAAAGATGTGCCGATTTGTGCCACAGAAGTAGCAAACTGCAAATTCCTTGACCAATTTGATGCACAAACAGGGGCGATAAATCCTACATTTGAAAATTTGGACAACAGTTGTAAATAATATTTTAATAAGAAGATGAATTTTAGGCATCTTTCATTTTGCTTAAAATATGGTTTACACTTTGCTTGTAGCATACGCTTTAGCTTGTGTTAATATGTTCTGACACAAGCTAAAGCGTATGCTACATTTCTAAAAAGTGTAAACTACTTATGAAAGATGCCGAATTTCACCACAAAGTACTCAAGGGATTCACAAAGAACAAAAAAATCACCAAAAATAGGCTACGTTGTGTTCTTTGTGTTGGCTTTTCTTTGTGAACTTTGTGGTTTTATGAGAAAAGCATCTTGTAAATAAATCCATTTATGCAAAACAGAAAAGTAATTGTTTATATTGCGGCAAGTCTTGACGGCTACATTGCAAAACCCAATGACGACCTTTCTTTTTTGTCTATCGTAGAAAAACAAGGGGAAGACTATGGTTATCATCAGTTTACTGAAAATATAGACACCATCATTCAAGGCAGGAAAACCTACGAATGGGTGATGAAACAAGTGCCAGAGTATCCGCATTTCCACAAGCAGACCTATATTATTACCCGCACAAAAAGGGAGAGTATTGGTAATGTCCATTTTTATACTGATGACATAAAAGCCTTGATTGCAAATATCAAAAGTCAAGCGGGAAAAGATATTTTTGTAGATGGTGGTGCAGAAATCGTCCATCTTTTGTTACAAAATAAATTGATAGACGAAATCATTCTTTCTATTATTCCTGTTTTGTTGGGCGAAGGGCTACGTTTATTTCAAGATAATATAGGAGAACAAACATTACAACTCGTTGATAGTAAACATTTTGATACGGGTTTGGTGCAGGTGCATTATCGGCTTATTAAAACAGATTAGTGCTTATAATAGAAATCTTTGCTACTTTTGTGTATTAAAAGCTAAAAACAGGCGTTAGAAACATGCGACATATTTCATTTTTTTTCATATTCATATTCCTCACAATCGGCAGCTTTGCGCAAACCTTTTCAGGAGCTTTGGAAAAACAACCTGTGGCAGTGGGTGAGCCTTTTATGATTGAATATACCTTGCAAGGTGGGATAGGTATCAATTTTGTGATGCCTGATTATGACAAATCTGCCTTTTTTTTAATAGAAGAAAATCAAGCAGAGCAAATGATTGAAACGAATGGGCGCAGAAGTTTTTCTACGACTTTTGCCTTGACCTTCAAGCCTTTGCAGCCTGGACATCACACTTTTTCACCGGCTACGGTTACCATAGATGGCATTCATCGTAAGTTGCGTTCTAATGCCTTGGAGCTTGATGTCGAAAATTCCAAAGGGTTTAATCAACAGCAGCCGCAAGTAACGCAGGTAAACCCACAAACGCCGCAACAAGGAACAAGTTCTTCGGAAGATGTGGTCTTAATTGCTGTACCTTCTAAAAGAACCGCTTATCTTGGAGAACCTATCTTATTGACATACAAACTATTAACTCGAAAAAACCTTACACAACCCCAAGTTACCGATAATCCACAATATGCGGGTTTTTGGCGAGATGATTTGGAAACAAAAGCCTCAAAAGGGCAGGTAGAAATGTATCAAGGCAAACGTTTTACAAGTTATGAGGTAAAAAGAGAGTTTTTATATCCCCAAAAAAGTGGTGATTTGCTCATTCCTACCTTTGGCTTGCAAGTAGAAATGGAATCAAGGGAGCAAAGTTGGTTGGAAAAAATGCTGGGCGCACCTGCGCTGCACGAAAGCGTTCAAGTTAATTCTCAGCCGCTTACAATTCAGGTAAAGCCGCTTCCTACAAGCTCACAACCTACCCATTTTAATGGTTGGGTGGGCAATTTTAAGGCAGATTTTCTCTTACTCAACAATCCTACAAAAGTGGGTGAGCCATTACAAGTAAATGTAACGCTTGTGGGCAAAGGCAATTTGCGCATGACAACGCCACCAAAATGGGAAGTTGGCAGCGATTTTGAAAGTTATGAGCCAGAAGCAGAAGACCATTTGCACAAAGAAACGCATGATATTACAGGTTTTCGAGTCTTCAAATATTCCTTCATTCCCAATAAAGTAGGCGATTTCACTTTGCCTCCCCTTAAACTCTATTTCTTTGATTATGAGCAAAATAAATATGATTCCATTGTAAGCCCAAGTTATGCTGTTAACGTGTTAGAAAACCCTGATATAGCATCATCTTTCCAAAATGAAAAAATGAGTAAATCTGATAGCCTGCAATTTCAAAGCAATATGCCTGTAACAGATTTGCAAAATTGGAAAGGTGAAAGTCCTGCTTATTTTTGGGTTTGGGCAGTTTTGGGCAATTTATTATTGGGATTTATAGGCATCTTTTTCTACGAAAAAAGAAAAGCTACTCGACAACTTGCTGCAAAAAATGCCTTTGAATTGTGGGAAAAAGCCCAAGTTTTGCTTCAAAAAGCACAACAAGAAATGGCGAATCCGAACAGTGATATTTTTTACGAAAATCTACTTTTCGCCCTAAAAACAGCTTTGCAGCACTTTTTACAACTGCCCAATTTATCTTTTAATAAAACAGAAATCATAGCAAAATTGCAAGAAAAGAATATTGAGCATACGCTAATAGAAAGCATTTTAGCTATATGGCAAAACTGCGAATCGGCTTTATTTGGGAAGGTAAATGTAGCTGCGGAAAAGCAAGATTTGTATGAAAATACAAAAAAAGTTATCCTAAAACTGAAATAAATTTCAAGGTATTTTGCTAAATGGCTTTCTCATAACAATAAAACCACAAAGCTCATAAAGAAAAGCTAGCACAAAGAACACAAAACAACCTATTTTTCTATAAATCTTTGTGCGCTTTGTGAATCCCTTGTGAACTTTGTGGTAAAATTTAACCTTTTTATGCCATTATTTTTTTTATGAGAAAGCCATGTATTTTGTTAGTATTTTTCCTGCTGTAAGGAAAAAAACTTACTTTTGTATCTGATTTTACGAAATAACTAAATATATGGAAACAGCAGAACGTGTCTCGATGAATGAAATGGCGGATAATTATGTATTTCAACGCCATCTAATTGCTTATCAAGAAGCCGCAAAACGCATTTCTGGCTCGGTGATTGAGTTGGGAAGTGGGAGCGGATATGGTGCAGAAGTGTTGATGAGCGATAAAATTACGCAATATTTGGCGTTGGATAAATTTCCTTCGCATTTTGCCGCACATTTAGACCGTTCAAAATTAACATTTAAGCAGATGAATTTGCCGATTTTGGCGGGCATCGCTGACAATACTTTTGACTATGCGGTTAGTTTTCAAGTGATTGAGCATATCGAAGATGATGTTACTTTTTTGAAAGAAATCTATCGGGTATTAAAACCTGGTGGACAACTGATTTTAACAACGCCAAATCGCTATACTTCGCTTACCCGCAATCCTTGGCATATTCGGGAGTATATTCCAACAGAAATGCAAGCGATTTTACAAAAAACCTTTGATATAGTGGATTTGCAAGCAGTATATGGAAATGAAAAAGTGATGGCTTATTATCAAAAAAACAAAGCCGCTGTGGAAAAAATCACTCGTTTTGATATTTTCAATTTGCAACACAATCTGCCAAGATGGATGCTACAAATTCCGTATGATATACTCAATCGCCTCAATCGTAAGCGTTTACATCAAGGCAATAGCGATTTGACAAAAGACATCAAAGCTTCTGACTTTTTTGTTGCACCTGTCAATAATGATTGTTTGGATTATTTTGCGATTGCAAAAAAGAAATAAGTACTTTACTTCGTTCCAAGAAACTAAATAGATGCATAAAATTACGCCGTTTAGCACAACTAAATGGCGTAATTTTTTTGTTTCCGCAATGGGTGTTGTATTTTGGTTAAATTAAGGTAAAATGTTCGGATATACTAATTAAAATCATACAATAGCAGAAAATTTATATCTTTATTTTAAATTATGCGAAAAGAAATAATAGGCTTTTCTCCGATATATTGCTATTTTTAGGTTCAAGTCGCATGGTTTGGACGTTCAAATAGGATTTTGAGCGATAACTTGGCAAGAATGTGGGACATTTGCAGCATAAAATATATCAAGCAACTTATTATATGGAAACATTCTTCCCACTTACCGTTTCGGAGGTGATTCACGAAACACCTGATGCGGTTACTTTGACATTTACACCCGAAGATAATGTATCTGTGCCTTTTTCAGCAGGGCAGTATTTGACTTTGCGGGTGCAAATTGAGGGAAAAACCTTTCGGCGAGCGTATTCGCTTTCTACTTCTCCTTTGGATAAAAAGCTAAGCATTACGGTCAAACAAGTGCAGGGGGGAAAGGTTTCTACCTACTTGTGTAACGAG
>JAAFHL010000126.1 GCA_013298365.1 Bacteroidota bacterium
CTTATTTAATTCAAAGTTAGGAAAAGAATATACCTTTCTTACGGTAGTAAACATAGCAATTGCCCCTGCATTTGGCTGTATAAAGAAAAACTCTGCCCCTGTACGCAAAGCAGGATTATCATAACGCCCAAATTCGCAAGTTGCTGTAACGATTGCGGATAATTTTGAAGCATTAGTTGTGTTTTGAATGTCTGTATTGTTCAATATCGCCGAATTAGACCAACCTTTTTCGCCACCATGTCCTGTCCAATTCAAAATAAGTGCGCCATCATCTAATTTTTGCAATAAATCGGCTCTTGCACCTGGAAAAGTAGTCGTTGAACCTGTGGTTTGTGCATTATAGTTGTCAAAATAAATTTTATCAATGTTAAAACAGGGGTTTACACTGTTGATAATATTCGTGAAATTGTCAGCTTGAACCATATGTGTATCTCCTTCTCCTTCCAAATAATCGGCAACCAACACCACTTTATTTTTCCATTGCCCAAAACTTTCTGAATCAGTCGCATATTTAATCACTTTGTCCACCACATTTTTGGCTTCTTCTACGGTTTCTACGGGAAAACGCCCGATTGCTGCGTCCATAGAACCTATATCTGTCTTTGTATCTCCTTCTAAACCAGAGCCTTCCCCAAAAAAGCCTTCGTCATCAGAGAGCCAAACAAAAAAGTCATCACTTGTATAAGAAAGCGTTTCGGAAGTGAAATTGCGGCTTTGATAGGTAGGCATGAAATTTTTGCCTGCAAGCTCCTTGTTAATGCTTTTATAATCATAACTGCCATCGCCAAACAGTAAAACATACTTGGGATATTCGCCTTGTGAACGGTCGTGAAACATTTTAATAAAATCTCTTATACCTGTAACATCTTGTTTTCCACCCGAAAATTCATTATAAATTTGTGCAGGTGTAACGATGTGAACGCTGTGATTCAAGGTATTACGATGAAATTCTGCCAATCTTTCTGCTTCCGCCAAAAATAAAGGATTTACCACCATTAAATAATCTGCCAAAGGCAAAGCATGTAAGTCTTGCGGCGTGATTTTGCGGGCATAAAGTGGCGTTTTAAAATCGCCCTTAAAGGCGATTAAGCGGCGAAGAGCTTGCGCATCTAAGGTGAAATTTGTGCCTGAAAAAGGAATAGAAATCGGATTTGCCGTTTCCGAAATGTCCCAAACTTGATAACTATTGTCCAAACCTGCCAAATTTATTTGGGCTACATTGCCTGTACCTACGCCTTCTGTGAGCGACAGGTATTGCGTTGCACGTCCGTCCACATTCCAATCTTGCTCATAATCCACTTCAATCCAATCCAACCAACCTTCTGAACCACTTCCCCCTGCTTTGTCAAAAGTAACTTTGATGCGCAAAGAATCACCGTCAAGGGCAGCATTTGTAGTTGTAAATTCCCCACTTTTGAGGCGATATACCTGCTCGCCACCAATTGCGCCAAAGCCCGATAAAGTATATGTGCTGTTTTTGGTAGAAAAAACAAAGTAAGCAGAAACGGGTGCTTTTGTTGCGGCTTGTACCGAAACCTTGATATTTCCCCCTGCTTTTGCGTTAGGGACATATAAAGAAATGGTTCTTTCCAAAACATTGTTAAAATATTCTCCTACCCAAAAACGCCCCGTTGTACCATTATTTACGGCTTCTAACTCATGAAAAGTCTGATTTTTTGCCATACTTGGCGTGTATGTAGCTGTGCCTTGTGGTTTAAGTTCTATTCTTTTGCCTGTAGCTTGTCCTATTCTCAAAAAATAAAAATTACTGTCAGAATATACATTTTGTCTATGCTGAAAGGCTTGATTTGTAGCATCATACACCCAATGATGTGGCGATGCACCATAGAAAAGCACATAATCATTTTGCCCAAAAGAGCCGCCTTGTGCGGAAACAAAAATAGGATTTTCATGCACATCATCATAGCGAAAATCAGCATTTGCTTGGGGAACATAGCCCGCCCCATTGCCAAAAATTTGAATCGTAGCAGGGTTGATGCTCGCAGGGTCTATGCCTATGGATTGAAAAAAACTCGCATCTAAACGATACATACCTTCTTGTGTAATCGCCATTTTGTAGGTATCGCCTTCTTTCAAAATAGAATGTGGCGCATAATTTCGGAACACTTGCGGCGGATTTTCGGGGCTTGCCTCATCTTGTAATTGATAACTCAAACGCAAAGCCTTCTTAACTTGCCTGCCATCTGCACTCACTAACATGGGATATAAGCGTATTTCTTGCAACATTTCTGCCCCTCTTTTTACCACTTCTCCCACCACAATATGGCTTTCAGGATACCAACCTGTGCGAGATTTTTGCAAGTCATTTCTGCGATTATATGCAGTTGTTTCAAAAATCGAAGTGCGAAAATCTGCGGCATACTGCACATCTGTTATGACACCAACTTTGGTTGTGTATGGGCGCACAGGCACAAGAAAGGATTGATAGGGCAGGTTTTCAAGGGTTTTGTCATAAAAACAGCCCTCAAATTGTGGCGCAAGTATGTTTTTTCCTGCTTGTGGAAAAGAAATATCTGCCCCCCATTTTGGCGCAAAAAGGGTCTCATTTGCGGATTTCAAACTACTTTCTGGCTGCAAACTTGTGCGATTTTGTGCCGAAAGTAAGCAAGTAAATAGCATGAAAAGAAAAAATAACTGTTTTCTATACATAAAAATGGTGTTTTCTATTTGAAAATGAATGAATACCACAAATTAACGAATTTTCTTTCAGAAACGTTGGGGAGATTTTAAAAGGAAAATAAATAATTCGTGCTTTGATAGTTTTTTGCAGGTAAGTGCTAACATTTCAAAGCTACTTAAAAACAAAAAACCGCTTTTACTGTTTTTCTTTCACACAAAACAGTAACATCTTATCACAGCATTTTTATGAAAAAAACCTGCGTAATTATCGGGGCAGGTCCCGCAGGCATGGCGAGTGCCATTCGTATGGCAAACAAAGGCTACCAAGTAAGCGTATTTGAGGCAAATGAAAAGGCTGGCGGAAAGCTCACACAAAGTGTAGAAAAAGGTTACCGTTTTGACATGGGACCTTCTGTTTTTACCATGCCTTCTTTGGTAGATGAACTTTATACACTTTCGGGCAAAAATCCTCGAGATTATTTCGATTATATTTCGCTTGACCCTGTGTATCGCTATTTCTATGAAGATGGGACAAAGATTGTTGCCTACAAATCGCCTGAAAAATTCGCTGCCGAAATTGCGGAAAAAACGACAGAAAAGCAGGAAAAAGTCTTGCGTTTTCTGCAAAAAGTAGAACAAAAATATACCCTTACCGCAGAAATTTTCTTGTATAATTCTCTGCATAAAGTACGCAATTATTTTACCAGTCGGGTGGCAAAAGGCTTGCTCAACTTTGGGAAATTAGAGGCTTTCAAAACGATGAATGAGGCAAATGAACAAGATTTCACCGACCCTCGTGTGGTACAGTTGTTCAATCGCTATGCTACTTATAACGGCTCAAATCCCTACGAAGCTCCTGCAACTTTGAATGTGATTCCACATTTAGAAATCAATATGGGGGCGTATATTCCTGTGGGTGGCATGTATGCTATCACAAAAGGTTTGATAGCTTTGGGCAATGATTTAGGCGTGAAATATCATTATAACAGTCGAGTTACAGAGATTTTAATCGAACATAAAAAAGCAGTTGGTATAGTTGTCAATGGCGAGAAACAATATTTTGACTGCGTGGTAAGCAATATGGACGTTTTTAATACCTATAAATATTTGCTTCCTACCGTTTCAAAGCCTGAAAGTAAGCTCAATCAGCCTAAATCGAGTTCTGCCATTATTTTTTATTGGGGCATCAAAAAATCTTTTGCGGAATTGGGTTTGCACAATATCTTTTTTTCGGAAAACTATCCCGAAGAATTTCATAGCATTTTTCACAAAAAACAAGTTTATAAAGACCCCACGATTTATCTCAATATTTCCTCCAAAAAAAGCCCCGAAGATGCGCCCGAAGGCTGCGAAAATTGGTTTACGATGATAAATGCGCCACACAATGACGGGCAGACAAACTGGGACGAAATGATAGCGCAAACCCGTGAGGCGTTAATCCAAAAAATAAATCGTCATCTCAAAACGGACATTCGTCCTTTTATCGAAGCGGAATTGATATGGGAACCACGCAAAATCGAACAGATAACATCAAGTGCCTTTGGCGCAATTTATGGCAACAGCTCCAACAATAAATTTGCGGCTTTTTTGCGACATGCCAATTTTTCGAGCGACATCAAAGGCTTGTATTTTTGTGGGGGAAGTGTACACCCTGGACCAAGTATTCCTTTATGTATGCTTTCGGCAAAGATTATGAGCGAATGTGTGGGGGAGTAGTAAGATATAATTCAGTCAAAGGTGCAAAGATACAAAGTGTTAATTTTGGTATCTTTGTATTTTAGGCTTAACGCCATAGGCGAAAATTATTACCTTTACCAAAAAAGTTGGCTCATTCATGCCTTTAATCTGCGATTTTATAACGCTTATAATAAACAAAATCCATTTTTGTATTATTATCAAAAAAATCCACAAACACAACAACAACAATTATATCAATATACCCTTTTTCCGATTTTGCCGTTTTTGAATTATAGTAGGAATTTTTAAATCATATCTGTTTGAAAAATATGAAAAAATACACTAAATCTCTATCGGCGACATTGCTGACCTGCCGCCCATTGGATTTGTGCGCTAACCTCAATGGCATGGGCAGCAGGCAATAGTTTTGTTGTGAGTTTTTTATTCAGTCAATCGTAATTTCTCCTTTTCGCATATCTATACAAAATTTATTTTCTCTGAGGAAATTTAAACCAATTACGCCATGATAATCAGATTCTATTCCATGTGCCAAAAAATCATATACTTGAACTTCAAAATTTTCTTTCCTAATTCCTAAGCTTTCAAAAACGTTCAACTCAAATATTTCAACTATAACTATTCCATTCGATGTTTCCACTTCTACTTCGCCCTTACTGTTTTTAAGTTCATAGCCCGATAAAAAAAGCACATTACTATCTATTGTAGTGTGTGTTGCTGCTGTATCAAAGCCCAGTAGTAACTCATACTTATCATTTATTGTTGCTTCAACAATGATAACTTCTTCCTCATTTGGTATCTGAAATTCGAATTTGTTCATAATCTTTTCATTATTCCTACTCGTCTTCTTGATTTTAGTAAGCCTGAATAAACAAGTGTAATCTTCTCATAATCAACAGTTTTACTTCTACCAATATAACAAACCTCTTTTTTGTCTGCGCTATGATATAGCACAATACCTCCTAAAACTTTACTTTTAGCTATAATGGGGTTTCCAAACAATATCCATTCATTTGGGAAATTTGTTTGAACCTCCGTCAACGTTTGATATGTATTTTCCATAACTAATTATTTATTAATATGAATTTTAACGCAAATATACCTATTTTTCTTGATATTAACCCAATCGCTTTCGACTTTTTTATCATTAGAATTGCTCACAACATTGGGCATAAGTGAAAGTAATCATATCGCTAAAACGCAAACTTTTAAAATAGCTCGGCTATTTTCCTGCATTTTCACTTTTTCCGATACTCGAAAACCCGACAAAGCAATGATTTCGCCTGTGGCATCAGTTATCACAAAAGCAGTCTGTTTTTGCTGAAAAGTGTATTTTTTATCTATCATTATATCGCTGATTTTCTTGTAGTTGTGCATACCAAGCGGCATCATTTTGTCGCCTTCTTGATAAGAACGAATCTGCAAGGGGAAAAGCGTTTTTTCCGTATCTATGTAAAATACCTCGCCGTTTTTTGTGGCGGAAAAATCTACTTTTTCAGCTAAGGGAAAGGTGAAAATAAGCTGATATTCTCCCCAAAAAATAGACGTATCACCTTGTTGAAGTGCATAGCTTTGTGGCGAAATGCTTTCTTTTTTGGCAGAAATGAAGGCTAATCCTGTGCGAGTGCGCAGCATTTTTCCGCCTGAAATATTCACATATTTGCCTGAAATACTGTCTTGTAAGTCGCAGATTTCTTGGATAAGATAACCTGAAATCGCTTTCTTTTGACAAAAAAAACGAATCAATAAAGGTAAAAAATCTTTGCCCAAATCTTGTACAAAAGGCGCAAAATACAATTCATTTTCAGCAGAAATATACTTTTGCAATAGCAAATGAATGAAATCTGTTTGCTGCGTATATAGGTCATTTTTGGCTAACAAGTGATTGACAAAAGCCACATTTAATTGGGATAAAGCAGGAAAAACGACATTTCGGGTAAAATTTCGGCTATAATCATTTTTCAAATTGGAGCTGTCTGTGCAAAAAGGGAGATTGATTTGTGCCGCCATTTCCAGAATTTCTGCCTTGCGGATATGTAACAAAGGACGCACATATTTCCCCCTTTTGATAGGGATTGCTTTCCAGATTTGTGGGCTATTTCCTTTTAACAAAGACATAAAAAGCGTTTCGGCTTGGTCATCGGCGTGATGTGCAAGGGCGCAAAAATCGTAGTTTTCTTTCGCCATGATTTCCTCAAAAAACGTGTAACGCAAATTTCTCGCTACGACTTGAATAGATTCATTCGTTGCTTCGACAATAGCGTGTGTATCAAGTTTTTTGCAAAAAAAAGGCAAATTGTTTTTCTCCGCAAAAGTTTTGACATGTTCCTCTTCTGCATCACTTTCTTCCCCTCTTAACTGAAAATTACAATGAATGATAGAAATGTTATAAGCTTGTTTTGTCAAAATATAAGCCAATATCATAGAATCTGCCCCGCCACTTACCGCAACTAATAGTTTGTGTGTAGGCAAAAAAAGTTGATTTTGGGCTATTGTTTCTTGTATTTTTTCCAGCATATCAGTGAACAGTTAGCAGTTATCAGTTTCAACTTGCTTGCAATCAATAGACATATTGTGAAATGTTTAATAGACTTATTTTAGGAAATAAGGAAAAATAAGTTGTTAAGGTTGTCCATTCTGTAAGAATATAGAAAACTGATACTTAAACACTTAGCTTTTCTGGATTCTTGCAGAATGGTTATTTTATTTTTCACTTATTCCTTAGTAATGCAAGTAAAATAAACTAAACGTTATTTCTGCCTTTTTTTGTGCCTACGGCATAGTAGGTCTATACTTTGAAACATAACCCAATTATTATTTCACCACCAACTTTTTTGTATCTCTTTGTTTTTCATTTTCGATACGAATAAAATACATGCCAGGCGAAAGTGTAATAAGCGGAATCACAGATTCCTGTTCGGTAGTTGTGATACGAAAAAGCTCTTGCCCAAGCATATTGTAGAGTGAAATATGGGTATTTATTATGTTTTGCGTAAAGCGAACCGTAACTTCCTCATGTGCAGGATTGGGAAAAATTACCCATTCCAAATCATTTACGATTTCGTCATTTATAGCAACGGTTGTATCTGGCGCAACATAATAAGGCACTTTGAAAAGTTGCAAACCACCTCTTTGATTTCCTACAATAAAGATAGGCTTGTTAGAACTGTCTATCACAGCAGCCGTAGGCGCAGAAAATGAACCAAAATCATAGTCAAATAAATGCCCTACGTAGGTAAAAGTATCTGTTAAAACCGTAGAAATATTGGTATAGATTTGTATATTTCCGTAAATTGTACCTGTCAGCAAATCAATATTGCCATCTTGGTCATAATCATATAAAATAGGTTTGGAATTGCCCGAAGAAAAAGTGCCGCCTGTGGTATTGTTTACTTTAATATTGCCCCATCTTGTTGTGATTGAGTCAAAATTAGCCACTTGTGGCGTACCTATATTTTTATAATACGCAAAATAACCACTTGCATCTCCCACAAATAAGTCCAAATCATTGTCATTATCTATGTCATATAAAGTAGGTGCGCTATTGTCAAGCCATGCGCCTGTGATGTCCGCAAAGGTGCTTGTTACAAACTGAAAATTGGCAACGCCACCCGCAGGTGCGTCATTTCTAAAATAATAAATATTGCCTAATGCGCCGCCCAAAAGCAAATCGTCATCACCATCAGCATCTAAGTCGCCCACAGCAGGCACAACTCGCTTCAAAATGCTGTCATTATTGGCAACATAAGGCAAATAATTGTCAGTAATATAGGTAAAAACAGGTCTATCACTTGTTCCTGTGTTTTCATACAAAGCCAACCTCGAATGAAACTCCGAATCTATGGGCGAAAAGTAGCCATAATTCCCCACCAATAAATCCAATTTTCCATCTTGATTGTAGTCAAAATAGGTAGGAACAGCCCCTGTACCAAACTCCATGGTTTGATTTTGGATAAAACCTCGTCCCTGAAAATTAAAATTGGGATAGTCATTCACGCCTGTGTTTTTGTACAAACCCACAGAATTATGGTTCTCGGCAATATCTCTTTCATTTGGAGCATAAATCAAATCCTTGATGCTATCACCATCTACGTCCCAATAGAAAAGAGCAGGAAATACAAATACATCTATTGGCACATTGCTTTGTGGATAATTGAGTTGCAAGGAATCTATATAGGCATGTGCCAAAGAACCCGCATTATTTATCACTGCATATACATTAGGGCAGCTCACATCCCCTATCAATAAATCCGTTTTTTCGTTTTGATTCAAGTCCAATGCTAAAATGGTAGAACCTATATGACGCACAGGTTCTGGCAGCGAATCTTGACGAAAATTGGGCTGAAAACCATTCAAAGGGCAGTTTGTGGTGTCGTGTATATAAGGTGTACAATTGCTGGGACTTTCATAAAAATGCCCCCAACAATACGAATCTAATTTTAATACCATGGTGTCGCAGCGTGCAAAATCTTCCATCGCCCTATTTTGGTGAAACTCAATAAAATTAGAGGCATTTCCAAAAGTCAAAATATCAATATCGCCATCTTTGTCCACATCATAAACAGCAGGATAATCTATCAATGCGGAATATAGAAAACTCGTAAAAGTACCATAGTTAGAATTGATACCGCCCACATAACGAGGCACATACACAAAGCTATCAACGGTAATTTCCTCATGGTCGTAGATAACCACATTGCTTGTAACCGTTCCACAAAAAATATCATTATCGCCATCACAATCATAATCCACAAATGATACCCACCCTGCACAGTCGCAGGTGCTAAATTGATTCTTGTATTTTGGCGCAAATTCGTAATTTTTTTGCCCTATTTGTGTAGAGACATTGATGTAAGGCGTAAACGTTCTATCTACCCTATCATAAAGCACAAAATCTTGTTTACCATCACCATTCAAGTCTGTTTGCCCAAATTGTGGGGCATTCATCGCTCCTGACCAAGGGCTGTACAAAGTGTCCCCATTTAGCACAACAGGAATATCATTGCTTAGTTGCGTGTTTTGTGCAGAAAGCTGCCCGATGAGACAAAAAAAGTAGCAAATAATGAAAGGAATATTTTTCATATAAAGAAAATTAATAACACAATGCAATTGTGTATAGAACAAATAGCCAAAATATAAACCTATATATCAAACCTCAAATTTACGTTTTTTTATAATACAAAAGAAAAAAAAGATGATAAACTATTATTTTTAGGGGGAAATAGATTTTCTCAAAAGTAGAAAATGCTGTTCTTTCTATTTTTGAGCATGTTATTCATCGTGTGAGTGGACAACACAGATTTACGCTAACATCACATCAGCGATATTTTGCTTGGATTAGGCTTTTCTACTTCACTTTCAAATCCGTAGCCTTAATCACCTTTTTCCATCTTTTGATGCCCAATTTATTGCGCACTTCGATTTGCATTTGCCTATCTGCGCCTTTTCCAGAAAAACGCAACATGGCAAAATTGTGTTCAAATACAAGTGTACCTTTTACTTTCCAAGGGTTTTTTACGCCTATACCTGGATTTTGAAAAGAAGTAAAAGCAGAAACGGTAATATCATATAAGGGATAGAAATTTTCGGAAGTCATTTTGTTCAAAATGGTATGATGCACGTCTCCTGAAAGGAAAATCACGCCTTCAATTTTGCGTCTTTTGATTTCCGCAAGCAAATATTGTAATTCTGTGTTATAATCTTTTGCATAACCTTCTTTCACACGTGCGGTATTTGTATTCAAAACCTGTGAGCCTACTGCTACAAACTTAAAATTCGCCTTACTGTTTTCCAAACCCGCCAAAAGCCAATCTAATTGTTCTTCCCCCAAAAAGTGCTTGTCTTTATTGTCTTTTTGCGTTTCTGGCGAGCGAAAAGTTCTATCATCAGTCATAAAAAAAACCGCATCTCCAATTTGATAATCATAAAATAAGCCTTTTTTTGCTTGTGGATGTGTGGCAGGATTTGCCCAAAAAGTCTGAAAACTTTCCAATGCAATGTCCTTAGAATCAGCATACATATTGCCATTATTGCTACCATAATCATGATCGTCCCAAGTCGCAAAGTGCTGTGTACAAGTCAATAATGGCTGCATTTGTGGCAAAGAACGTGTGTGCGTATAGCGATAGTTAAAGCCTTCTGCGTTTCTTTCTTCTCCATTGCGAACATAGATATTGTCGCCTAACCAAAGCATGTAATCAGGTTTTTGTTTAGCAATCGTTTTGAAAATACGATAGCCACTTCCTGACTGATAATGTTTGTTTGGACTCAACGAATTATCATCTCGCAAACACGCACAACTGCCTGTTGCCATACAAAAATCGTATTCTGTATGCCCCGAAGGTTGTGTGAAAAAAGTGAGCGTATCCGCCGAAGGAAACAACTTTCCATTTAGCCAAACTTGATATTCGTATTTGGTATCAGGTGCGAGGTTTTGTATCGGGATTTTGACAGAATAGGCTTTACTTTTTTCTGTATGAAAAACAGGGGTAGCCTTCATGTCCTCCGAACTACCTTTTTTTCGGTATTTGAGTTGAATATCTGCATCAAAAGGCTTGCTTTGCAACCAAATTTCGGTTTCTGTATCGGTATTGTAACCTGGCATAGGACCATTTATGATTTGGGCAAAAGCAGGAAATATCAGAAAGAGGAGAATATTTGTGTAGAAAAAACGCATATTTTTTGGTAAATAGTAATATGAAAGTGCAAAGATACTTAGGTTCTCGCAGATAAACGCAGATTTAACCGCAGATTTGCACAGATATAGAAAAATCCGTGCAAATCTGCGTCCTTGAATTTGCGAAAATCTGCGAGAACCTAAATAGGATTACCATAATTTACGTAACTTGCTGAAATTTTAACCGCAACTTTTAACATTAAAACACAACGAAACAATTTATTAGACTTGCTTTTAGTTAAAAATGAAACAAATAAGGGCGAATTATAGTTTATATACTTTAAAATATTTAATAATTGTACTAAATAAATGAGTAGTATTTACCATAACGCAAAAACAGAGCGTCAATA
>JAAFHL010000127.1 GCA_013298365.1 Bacteroidota bacterium
GTCTGTAAAAATAGCAATCGCCGTAATATCTTTTACGCCATATTTGGCATAAATCAAGGCATAATACAAAAACATTCGTTCTGCAAAATCTTTTTCAAAACTCGCTTGCACTTCAATGTGAATGAGTATCCATTTTTGTTTTCCATTTTTTAAATAGACTTTTACCAATTTGTCATTTATACGTTTTCCTTTATATTTTGTCTTGAAAATATCCAACAATTCTTGCTCCAAAAACTCAACGGGGCGCAAAAAGTCTATATCTTTGTGGAGTTTAGGCATAAAAAATGCCGTAAAATCCTCAAAAAATTCACTGATTAGCTCTTTCCAAAGCGTATCATAGTCTATTTTTAATCGCATAAAAGTAAATTATATTCATTTCAATGGCAAAATTACACATTTTTTTCGTATTTTTGCAAAAAATAAAAAATATTATGTTTGATACACTACTCAAAACTGCCATTATCGGCACAGCAAATGGTGCGCAAGTACCCGAAATAGATAGCAATGAAATTATTTTGCCTGAAAATATTTCAAGCGAAGAAAAATTATTGCTCGCTGCGGCTTTTTATGGCTTGCAACAAAAAGCAAGTTATCAAGCAGTAAAATATGAGGCTGATTTTCCTGCGGCTTGCCCTGAAGAGACTGATTTATATGCGCCATTATCGGTTTGCGAATTAATTTTGCGTTGCATGAGCAAGGAACAGGAACAGGAAGATAGCATTGTGGTGCAGGAAATTTTAGAAAAAATCGCCGCTAAAAAATGGATTGTCTTGCCCCATGTTCTGCCACAATTATTGGTATATGGGCAAAACAGAGCAAATTTACATGCTTTTATCAGTCAAGTTTGCGGCGAAAGAGGCAGATGGTTGGTACGTTATAATAGTACGTGGAAATATGTGGCAACTCAACACAATATCTCAACGGATTGGGACACAGGTACGCATGAGGAACGATTGGCGATTTTTCGTGTTTTGCACAAAAATAAACCTTTGAAAGCCCTGGCTTTATTACAACAGGATTGGAGCAAAGAGTCATTGAAAAATAAAAAAGATTTTGCAAATCTTATCATTGAGCAAACACAAGTTGAAGATGAAGCAATGTTTGAAGCCATTTTGCAACAAGAAAAAGAGTCAGATGCAGATTTACGTAGAAAAATGGCAGAAATATTGGCGCAAATTCCTAATGCTGAATTGCTGAATCGCATAGAAAAGCCTGTTTTTGAATGTATTAAACTAAAATCTGGTTTTTTGACTTTGGAAAAATTACAGATTACTTTACCTACAAATTTGGATATTTCCCTTAAAAAAGATGGATTTCAACAGGTAAAAGCAGGCTATGAAAATGGAAAACAAGGGCTTTTTGCCCAATTTATCAGTATTTTTTCGCCTGCAATATTGGCTGAAAAATTCAAAAAAACGCCAGAAGAACTGCTAATGATGGCAGAAAAAACACAAGTAAATGATATTTTGATATCAAGTTGGGAAAAAGCAGCGATATTACATAAAGATGCAAATTGGCTTTCTGCTTTGATTACTTCAAAAATGGAAAGAAAAATTATCACGCCAGAACTGAAAAAAATGCAAAATTTACTCTCGTCAGAAGATTATAGCAAATTGACAGAAAAAATAGCAAAAAAGCTCAAAGACAGGCAGTTATTATTTTTCTTGGCTAATAGAGCGCACATTTGGAGCGAAACAGAAACAAATATTGCGCTTGCAGAGATGCAAAATACAGTGCGAAAATATGCAAACACTCGCCCTTGGGACTGTAACGAATTGAGAGATATTGCGCATACGATTTCCATTTATGTAAAAGCCGCATGGCTTAAACCTTTTTCTGATATTTTGCATCAAATGAGTGTGAACAAAGATTGGGAAAAAGAATTGAAATCTTACATTAATCGCATAGATTTGCGGATTCAAATAGCCATTATTTTGGGTTAATTTCGTACATTTGCACTTTAAATGAAGTCTTTCAATATGAAAAAATACTTTTTTGCAATATTATTCAGCTTTTGTGGCTATCTTTTGGCTCAAAAAACGATAGCACCTCAATCGTCCCCTCAAAATGCGCCTCAAACAAGTGGCGGAATTGCGGGCGGTGAAATGTATCATTTCAAAATTGCCAAAATAAAATACGAAGGCGGAGGGGATTGGTATGCAAATCCAACGTCTTTGCCCAATCTCATTTCTTTTATCAATGCAAATACGAATATTCGTATTGCTGCGCAAGAAGATGTGGTAGAACCTGGCAGCTCACAGCTTTTTCAGTACCCGTATGTATATATGACGGGGCATGGAAATGTGAAGTTTTCTGATGCACAAGCCAAAAATTTACGTATGTATATGATGTCGGGCGGTTTTCTGCACATAGACGACAACTATGGCATGGATAAGTATGTTCGGGACGAAATAAAAAAGATTTTTCCGGACAAGCCTTTGGTAGAAATCCCCTATAATCACCCCATTTATCATCAGCAATTTGATTTTCCTACAGGTTTGCCCAAAATTCATGAGCATGATAGCAAACCCGCACAAGGTTTTGGGGTATTTGACAAAGATAGATTGTTGCTTTTTTATTCCGCAGAATGTGATTTGGGCGATGGCTGGGAAGATGCAAGCGTGCATAGAGACCCCGAAGAAATTCGTAAAAAAGCCTTTCAGATGGGTGCAAATATTGTCATCTACTCCATCAATTATTGAAACACGCATCATTCATGGCAAAAATCAGGCAAATAATTGCAAAATATCCTACTTTTTTAATACACAATTTGTTGTTTTTACTAACAACATTGATACTTTATGCCTTGTTAGGAGATATTTTTGTTCAATTAAATGATTATATGTTTGCCGCAGGAGGAGATGGCTTAAAAGTACATTATTGCATGGATTATTATATCAAATATGGCAATAAATTGTATTTTGAAGGCTATCAATATCCGCAGGGCGTACATGTTATGAATGTAGAAGCCCCCCTATTATTTATTTCATTGAGATGGTTTTGCCGAAATATAATAGATATTTCTCATTATAACGTGGCAATTATCAATATAATGATGCTAAGTGCATACTATCTTTGTGTTTTTGTGATGTATCATATTTTACGGCGGCATCATCTACCCGTTTTGTTTGCTGTTTTGTTTAGCCTTGTTATTACCTTTTTTAGTCCACAAGTAAACCGCTTAACAGGTCACTATTTTTTAGCTTTACCTTGTTTTTTTCCATTGCTTTGGTACACTACTATTCGTATATATGAAAAAAAGAATATATTAACATGGAGCATTATTCTTTTTGTCATCGTTTTTATCTTCTCAAACCTACATTTATATTATTTTTTGATGGGAGGAGCTTTTTTAATGGCATATATGGGGCTGCATTTTTTGCAAAATATTCGCATATTCAAGCAAAATCTATTGACATATAGTGCGATAATGTTTGCATTATTCACGCCGATTGTGTTCGTTCAACTTTGGCTCAAACTCACAACCGTAGGCGTGCAAGATGGTGTTCAATATCCTTTTGGATTTTTGTACTATATCGCAGATTTTAGAACGGTTTTTTTGCCTTATTTTTCGCCAGAAAAAGATTTTTGGGATTTTTTAGGAATTTTTTCACCTCGAAAATGGCTTAATCGCCCTTACGCAAATCCTGCAAATTGGGAAGGAATCGCTTTTGTAGGCTTTATCGGATTTTCCTTCCTCTTTTTCTTTTTGTACAGAATGGCTAAATATGTTTGGAAAAAACAGTTTAAAGCCATTTTTCGCCCTATTTTGCCAGCACCTTCACAAATTGCGATATGGGCTTCTGTGTTTGTGCTACTTTTTGCCATGGGTTATCCCCTCAATCTTATCGAAGATGCAGAAGACAAAGTGGGCTTATTGCGACAATTTCGCTCATTAGGTCGCTTGGCTTGGGTATTTTATTATGTCTATATGACGGTTTGTGGATACTATGTTTATGCTATTTTTAGGTATATTCAAATTTATTCAAGGACAAAATGGCGACATATTATTGCTTATACTTTTGTGTTTTCATGTTTGATTATCAGTAGTTTAGAGTTGTTTGTTCCTTGGAAAAATGCAGTAGATTATATCAAAACTTGTAATATTCCAAACGGTTTGCCCTTGTGGAAAAAAGACATTAAACAACTTCTATTAGAAAATGGACATAAAAGTGAAGACTTTCAAGCAATTATTTCCTTTCCTTTTTACCACATAGGTTCGGAAAAATTTTCGTTAGATGGAACATGGCACTCACATATTTATTCCTACACAACTTCTCGTTCAACGGGTTTGCCGATGGTAAATAACTTTTCGGCACGCACCCCACTTAGTATCTCTTCTGCCAATGTTCAACTGATTTCTCATCAATTTATAAAAAAAGAACTACTTTCAGAACTTCCTGATAAACGTCCTTTTCTCCTGTTATATTCGCATGAAAATGCGCAAATGAGTGATGGTGAAAAGCGACTTATTGCTTTGTCAAAAACGATTTGTAAACTCAATGAGATGACTTTTGCCCGTTTAGATTTGGGAGCTTTTATTGATGAACAAAGACAAGCAATTGAGCAGTATCATATAAGAAAAAGCAATAACAACTTGACTATCAAGGATAAAATGCAACTTAGTATTCCTTCTGATGCTATAAAATCGGCTACTTTTGACGATGAAATGTGGGCAAAAGACACAGCATATCATCAAGGTTTTTGGGTAAAAAAAGGAAATGCTACATTTATAGAAACGCTACTCAACGAAAAAGATTCGAGTGAGATGGAATTGTCTTTTTGGATAAAAATAGATATAAATTCTAACTATCTTCCTCCCATCATTTTGGTGCAGTATGAAAGTGAAAAGGAGGTTTTGCGCAAAGAATGGGACAGGAAATTAAACCTACATATTTACAAGAACTGGGCAAGAGGCGAAATAAATTTCCCTTTGCTTAAAGCAGGCAATCGAATCAAAGTAGAAGTGATGAATGTAAAAAATTTCTATTTAGACAATGTACTCATTCGCCCAAAATCAACAGATGTTTATACAAATGTACTATCAGATTCTATTTTTGTCTTAAATAACTACCCAATTGGTTTCTGATTTATTATTTTAGCTACTTAGACTCACGCATATAAACGGAAATTGAACCATAAATCTACACAAATAAAGACTAAATTTGCAAAAACACTAATCGTTATTTCTAATTTTATCCAGTAAAAGATTTAAAATATCTGCCTCATCTTCTGAAATATTACTTACAATCGAATCAAATGAAAGTTCGACATCATCTATTTTTTTGAGCAAATCTAAGCCTTTTTCACTAATGCGTATATCTACTAAGCGGCGGTCGGCTTTACAAGCAAATTTTTCTACCCATTCTTTTTGTCCCAATCTATCCACAATTCGGGAAACATCTGACATTTGGTCTATCAATCTTTCTCTTATGTTAGAAGTGCTTACATAATTTGGATATTGTCCTCGCAAAATTCTTAATACATTAAATTGTTGCATTGTAACACCGTAAGGCTCTAATATTGCCTTTAACTTTGCTTCAATCCAATTGTTTGTAAAAAATAAATTAATCATCGCTTTCTGCAAAGGATTGCGAAAAGTAGTTTGTTTGATTTCTTCTTCTATTTTCATATAATAAATGGTCAATTTTGTGGCAAAGTTAGAAATAAAAAATGTATCCTCAAAAACTATGTTTAAACACGGAAAAATTGCTTCTTTTTTGCGGTGAGATAATGTGTATCTTTGCACCATAATTTACTATTTAGGGTTTATTTTTCAGAAAAAAAAC
The DNA here is from genome assembly GCA_013298365.1 of Bacteroidota bacterium. Lineage (GTDB taxonomy): Bacteria > Bacteroidota > Bacteroidia > J057 > J057 > JAAFHL01. Next base: position 5,790 of record JAAFHL010000127.1, read on the forward strand.
ATGCTTACACTTGCACAAATACAAGCTATTTCGAGATTTCACTATGCCACTATTTTTGAAAACTGTGAGAGCAAGGCAGATAAATACGGAGAATATGAATACATAATTGCTGTTGCAAATGCTGATAGTCAGACTTTTACAACTTGGGAGCATCTTGTACAAAGTAAAGATGTTTGGCGAATAGGGATTTTACCTTACGAACTTAAACAGCTCTTTGAACCTACTTTAATCTCAAAAAATGAGGTAGAAATCTCTTTTCCACAAGTTGCTTTTTTTGTACCAGAATGTATTATTTTGCAAAAAAAAGGAGAATATTTACCTCAAATTTTAGGGCAAATCGATATGGCAGACGTTATTTTGACGGCGGTTGAGACAATAGACGAGGCAAGTGTTATCGCAAACTTTGATTCAAATTTCAGTAAAGAAGACTACATAGCAACCATTAAAAAATTGCAGGCACATATTAAAGAAGGTGATTGTTATGAAATTAATTTAGCCCAGCGTTTTTTAGCAAAAACACCTTGCTTTTCGCCAGCCACAATTTATTTTCAACTCCGCAAACATTCGCAAGTTCCCTTTGCTACATTTGTCAAATGGGAAGAAAAATATTTGCTTTGTGCCTCGCCTGAGCGTTTTTTGAGATTGAATGGAAATAACATTGTTTCACAACCCATAAAGGGTACAGCCCCTCGGGGCAAAAATGCGCAAGAAGACATGCGCCACAAAGCCTATCTGCAAAATTCGCTCAAAGAGCAAGCCGAAAATGTCATGATTGTTGATTTAACACGCAATGATTTACATCGTTCTGCTGAGATAAATTCCGTAAAAGTTCCTTATCTATTTGAAATTCAGAGTTTTTCAACAGTTCATCAGCTCGTTTCTACAATTATAGGTAAAAAGAGAGAAAATGTAACTTGGGCTGATGTTATCGCCCATACGTTTCCGCCAGGTTCTATGACAGGTGCACCTAAGATTCGCACCGCACAATTGATAGACAAGTACGAAGATGTAGCAAGGGGCATTTATGCAGGTTCGGTAGGCTACATCTCCCCCGAAAATAATTTTGATTTTAATGTTATTATTCGTTCTATTGTTTATGATAAAAAACAAGCATTGCTATCTTATCATGTAGGCGGCGCAATCACCTACGATTCTGTTCCCGAAGAAGAATATGCAGAGACCTTGCTCAAAGCAGCAGCTATTCGGCAGGTATTGTCTGATAAGGATTAAATATTACATGTAAAAAAGGGGCTGTCCAAAAGTAAATTGGGCGGACTTTTTCGTTTTTTTTGCAATGTTATTAAAAAAGAGCTATGCTGCTTTTTTGATAAAATAGTTGTAGTTTTTAGGGGGTTAAATTTGGATAATTAGGTTATAATTAGTATTTTTGTTGCTAGAAAAAGGGATAAATATGCAAGTAATCCTCAAACCAAATTATGTAAATCAAGGGGTGTTGTTCCCCTTAGATTTGAATGAGAAAGTGGGTGGGAATCACGCATGTAGGGTAATACATGAGGTAGTTTTCAAGTTATATATAAGTAACATATTGAAATAATATAAAGGAGATGGGACATCAAGTTATGACCCACGTATGTTGCTGGGGCTATTGTTTTATGCTTATTTGAATAACATTTATTTCTGCCGTAAAATAGCGAAGGCAATGGAAGAGAATATCTATTTCATCTGGCTATCGGGTGGACAAAGTCCTGATTTTCGTACGATTAACGATTTTCGGGGAAAGAAATTGAAGGTGAGATAGATGATTTATTTAGCCAAATCGTAAAAATGATGGTTCAGATGGGGTTGGTGAGTTTGGAAAAACAGTTTGTAGATGGGATAAAAATAGCGGCAAATGCGAGTAAATATAGTTTTGTGTGGATTTTAGGAAACAAGCACAGTTTACGAGGCAAAAAATTGTCAAGGATGCCCATTGAGGGGAATGTGTCATAAGAGCAAAGAAAATCGTTAAATCGCTATCAATCATAAACTTAACGCTTTCAAAGCTACAGCAAAAGAACAATTAACGAGCAACAAAGGCAAAGAAATTCACAAAAAACGCTGCATTGAACCTGAGCCTGTTTTTGGTAACCTCAAACAAAACAAAGGCTTCCGAAGATTTACCCTCAGAAGCATCCCCAAAATCAGTATTGAATTTGGGTTATACGCCATTGCCCACAATTTTGCTAAATGGCTAAAGGCGGGTTTAGAAATCTCCATAAACAGCTTTTTTAATTTTTTTGCCTCCTTTTTTTGCCTTTTTTTCAACGCTAGGCTCACTAAAAGGTCTTCCTTTGGCTTAATTTATGTTATAGGACTTTCTTTCTTTTTTAGGTCATAGAAAATATAAAATAGGGGCTGTCCTTTTTGGACAGCCACAGTAGGTTTATGATGACAATTACTTAGTGACAACTAATTTCCCCCTTAACTCACTTCCTTTAATAGAAATCGAATAATAGTAAATACCTGTGGCTAAAGTTTCTGTATCAAAACTATAACTATCTGTTCCAGAAATTACAGTAAATTTTTTGATTGATTTACCCATAGAATCAAATAAACGTAGTGCTGTATTTTCTTGTACTTTTTCTGAAATGTGTAAGGTTACAACACCTTCTGTTGGATTAGGGATAAGCCATGCAGAAAGCGTAGATTCTTTTTCTATTGTACTTGGTTTGCGGTAAGCAACATTTTGTGCAGCACAAGCACTCGCATCATCATACTGCAAAGTGCCATCTATTACAAACTGCAATGCTCTTGCTCTGTAAACCGCATCGCCACCAGTATAGGGAAATTGGTATTCAATATCTGTGATTTGTGCTTGTTGGGTAGGCGTAAAGGTATAAATTCCCTTAGCAAATGTGGAGAAATAAATATCATTCAAAATACGTTCATTTGTGGCATACAAACTAATATCTACAATATTCCCATTTTTATCTCTCAATTCATTTGCTTGTTCAATACTTGCCGTTTGTGCAGGGCAGAAAGTGTTTGATTTTCAGCAGATAAGGTTTGAATAGTAGCATATAAAGCCTTGTTTCCATTTCGCAAATTGGTAATAACTGTAGAATCTGTTTCTATTTGGAGAAGGCTATCATTTTCGCTTATTAGTTTCATTGCATTATCTATTAATGAATCATTAAGCGTGATTTGTGTTTTCACACTATCCCAAACACTTTGTGATAAGTATTCTGTTTTCACTTCATGAAATTTGTCTATACTTGTGCCTACCATGCTGTTAAAAAAGATTTGCATAGTTAAAGAGGAATCTAATAAAGTGCACCCTATTGTTTCTGTATTGAGTACTCTGATATTATACACCTTTTTCCAGTTGTTAGTACCAGAACCAGAAACTGAGAGTTTTTTGATATAGCGTTTATTCGATACGGATAGATTATTGGCAACATCAGCAGTATGTCCTATCTCAATAAAATGATTATCTGATGTGGCACAGACCTTATCAATAATATAGTCATCAAGTTCTAATGCACCAAAACCGCTATAATTATTGGTTTGAGCAATCGCATTTGGCATAAAAAACAATCCCAAAATAGTCATGGCAAGTATTAATTTTGAGTGTAAAAAATTAATACTTCTTCGAAATACCCCCAAAAAAACTACATATACATGTAGAATTTAAAAAGAAAGCTTCGACAGGCTTGTGTGTCTGTGTCAGATACGTGGCTTCTTGCAAGACAAGCGGATTTTGATGCGTGTTTGCGCTGTGTTTCATGGTATAAAAAATGAATAATAAAACGGTAAGATAAAATATAAAAAACTGTTAATCATTTTAATGTAAAAATAAAAGTAAAATGTGTTCTTGTTATAATAAAACAGCAGGAATAACAAGGACGATTATAATATAGCATTATTTTTTATGAAAAAAAATAAGGTATTTTTTTTATGGCTTTCTCATAAAAAATAATGGAATAAAAGGTTAAATTTTACCACAAAGTTCACAAAGGATTCACAAAGAACGCAACGATTTATAGAAAAACAGGCTACTTAGTGTTCTTTGTGTTGGCTTTTCTTTGTGAACTTTGTGGTTTTATTTTTTATGAGAAATCCATTAATTTAATTTCGTTTTTATAGGCGATTTTTTATAAATACCCCAGAAAAACAAAAAACATGAAAGGATATAAATCCCTTCATGTTTTTTGTCATTTATTGATAAGTTACTATTCTTCCTTCTTGATATTTTCCATTCCTTTCAAAATGCTTTCTATCAAAATAGTTACCTTATTGTTAATTACTTCGGCAACACCGCCTTTTGTAACAAAAGTCATTTTATTGCCAGATTCTTCTGTAATTTCCAATTCGCCTTGACTCAAAGAAGAAATCAAAGGGGCGTGATTATGCAATACAGAGAAGCTCCCGTTTGAGCCGGGTATTTTTACCGCAGAAACGTTGCCCGAAAAAATGGCATTTTCTGGTGTTACTATATCTAATTGAAATGCGCTCATATAAGTTGAGAGTTTAAAGTTGATAGTTTAAAGTCTAGGGTGGAAATTGATATAACTTTCCACGCTAAACGCTCCACTTTCAATTTTTTATTTTGTTTCTGCCAATAATTTTTCGCCTTTTGCAATCGCATCTTCAATGCTTCCTACAAGGTAGAAAGCCATTTCTGGAAGATAATCCAATTTGCCTTCCATAATCATATTGAAGCCACGAATGGTGTCTTTAATATCTACGAATTTACCAGGAAGACCTGTAAATGGCTCAGCTACGAAGAAAGGTTGTGATAAGAAACGTTGCATTTTACGTGCACGATTTACTGTCAATTTATCTTCATCAGACAACTCGTCCATACCCAAGATAGCAATAATATCTTGCAAATCTTTGTATTTTTGGAGAATTTGTTTTACGTTTTGCGCACAAGAATAGTGTGCTTTACCCAAAATATCTTCTTGCAAAATACGAGAAGTAGAGGTAAGCGGGTCTACTGATGGGAAGATACCCAAAGCTGCCAAAGCACGAGAAAGCTCGGTTGTAGCGTCCAAGTGAGCAAAAGTTGTCGCTGGCGCAGGGTCGGTATAGTCATCGGCAGGTACATATACCGCTTGAATAGAGGTAATAGAACCACGTTTTGTAGAAGTAATACGCTCTTGCATCGCACCCATTTCAGAAGCCAAAGTAGGCTGATAACCCACCGCAGAAGGCATACGACCCAAAAGTGCCGAAACCTCAGAACCTGCTTGTGTGAAACGGAAAATGTTATCTACGAAGAACAACACATCACGACCTGTAGCATCAGTAGGCTCACCATCACGGAAATATTCAGCAATTGTAAGACCTGTCAAAGCCACACGAGCACGTGCCCCAGGAGGCTCATTCATTTGTCCAAACACGAAAGTTGCATTAGAATCAGCCAAACTTTTCATATCAACAGCAGCCAAGTTCCAGCCTTTGTTCATAGAGTGTTTGAACTTCTCACCATATTTCATAATGTCAGACTCAATCATCTCACGCATAAGGTCGTTACCCTCACGAGTACGCTCGCCCACACCTGCAAAT
>JAAFHL010000128.1 GCA_013298365.1 Bacteroidota bacterium
GCATCATTGCAGAAGGCATTTCTGATGCAGGGAAATTGGGACGAAGCGAAAAAGTGTTTTTTACACAGTTGCCATTTTCGCTTTCTGCAAAATTGCCTGTGGAACTTGTGGCAGAAGATAACTTGATTTTGCCGATTACTTTGGTCAATAATACAAATGAAACCCTGTCAGGTTTGTTGCAAATTCAAGTACCTTTGGCGATGATTGCCACCGATTCTGCACAATCTTTTGTATCGGTTGCGCCACATCAAGCGCAGACTTTTTACAAAAGTTATCAAGTTTTGACACAAGCAAATCGCTATGCAAATTCGTTTATACAAGTCAAATTTTCGGCAGCAGGTTTAGATGATGCGATAAAACAGCCCATTCGCATTTTGCACAAAGGTTTTCCTGTGATAATTTCGGCTTCTGGACAAGAACAAGCGCAAACCTTTGAATTTGAAGTAGCTAATCCTGTAAATGGGACAATTTCTGCCGACTTTGAAGCCTATCCTGACATATTGGAGCAGATGCTTTCGGGCATAGAAGGCATGTTGCGTGAGCCGCATGGCTGTTTCGAGCAAACTTCTTCTTCCACTTATCCCAATATTTTGGTGCTAAACTATCTTAAAGAAACGGGGCAATTAAAGCCCGAAATAGAGAAAAAGGCATTGGCTTTGATAGAAACAGGTTACAAAAGGCTCGTTTCTTTTGAATGTAAAAACAAAGGCTTTGAATGGTTTGGCGGCGACCCTGCACACGAAGGGCTGACAGCCTATGGTGTGTTAGAGTTTACAGACATGAAAAAAGTGTGGAACGGCGTAGATGAAAAAATGCTGCAAAGAACCCAACATTGGCTACTTTCTCGCAGAGATGGAAAAGGGGGTTTTGAAAGAAATCCTCGTGCTTTGCATCAGTTTGGCATGTCTGACCAAGCGGCAATGAATGCTTATATCGTTTGGGCTTTGAGTGAAAACAAGGTGCCAGATTTGGAAAAAGAGGTACAAAGCTGCTACGAACAGGCTTTGAAAGCAGAAAATCCTTATCAATTGGCTTTGGTGGCAAATATTTTGTACAATTATGGCAGAAATGAAGATGCCAAAAGTATCATTTCTTTGTTATTGCAAAAACAAAATTCTGAAAATCAATGGATTCATACAGCTTCTTTTCATTCTGCGCCAGGCTCAGAAGGAATAGGTTTGTCAGTAGAAACAAGTGCTTTGGCGTTGATGGCAATGCTCAAAAGTGCGCAAAAAGATTGGGCGAATATTCGCAACATGGCAAACAATATCTGCAAAAATCGTGGGGGGTATGGCATGTTTGGCAATACAAATTCTACTGTTTTGGCGTTGCGTGCCTTAACGATGTTTGCCAAAGAAAGCAAAAAAACGGCAGAAGATGGCAAAATTGAACTATATGCAGATGGGAAAAAAATGGGCGAGGCAAATTATCAAAAAGGAATTGTGGGAAAAATCACGATTTCGGATTTGGAAAGTCATTTTCCACAAGGCAAACAACAGCTTTCTGTGAAATATATAGGCACAAAGAATCCTTTGCCTTATACTTTTCAGCTTGCGCATTATACTTGTTTGCCCCTTTCTTCGCCCAATTGCAAGGTAAAATTGGAAACAAATTTGGTCAAAAATAGCTTTAAAATAGGTGAAACGGCTCGTTTAAATGTCATTTTATCGAATACCAAAAACGAAGGACTTGCTATGACAATCGCCACAATCGGCATTCCCGCAGGGCTTACTTTGCAGCCTTGGCAGTTGAAAGAAATGCAAGAAAAAGGCATTTTTGACTACTATGAAACCGAAGGAAATACGCTCATTCTGTATTATCGCCAAATGAAACCCATGGAAATCAAGGAAATAAACTTAGATTTGCGGGTGGAATTGGCAGGAAAATACGCAAGCCCTGCATCTTCGGCGTATTTGTATTATACAAATGAGTTTAAGGCTTGGACAAGTGCAGGGGAAGTGGAGATTGTGCCGTAATTTCTCGCAGATTTTCGCAGATAAAAAGAACGCAGATTCTCACGGATTTGTAATTGATTTGCGTAAATCAGCGTTCTTCATCTGCGAAAATCTGCGAGCAAACAATTCCTAAATCATTATCGTTTTGGTAAAAATTTAAAAAATTACCATTTACAATAACTCAAGAAAAAAACATGTATCACATTAGTGCCAATAAAAAACTACATCTCTACAAAACGGTTCAGCTTTCGGACTTAGAAGGCTTGCAAAAACAGCATGAGTCGAATCCGCATGACTTATTTTGGGCATATCATTCCCTTATTTTTGAGAACATGACACTTCCCAAAAATACTACAAATGAAATGTTTTGGAAAAAATTGACTAAGGCGCAACAAGTCATTCTCACATTGGGCATTTTTATCGAACAAACCAATAATGGCGGTATTTGGCAATTTTTCTTTAACAAAACGGAATATATTTGTGCAGTAGGAGAAGCCTTTGAGACGTTTAGCAACATGAATCTGTTCAACACCTATTATAGTCGCTGTTTTAACGAGCTTGCCGAGATACTCAACAATGGCGAGTTTTCAGCGATTTGTGATATTTGGAATAACACTACTTTGCCTTTTGAGGAGCGTTGGGCTGCCTTTAAGGGCGGACAAAAACACATTTCGCATCATACAGAATTTGAGGAATATTTTTATTCGGAGAAAGGAAAAGACCGTTTATACAATGACCTGATTAATAAATATATAGCACAAAATTTAGGTGCATTACTCTTGGTTGAAAAGGAAATAACAGCAAAAACGGTGGATAAAAAAGAAGCTATTCCGCATTTTACCGCCTATTTGACACAATATTATGGGCTTGCGCCAAAGGAAGTTACGATTTATTATACGGCAAATATTACGATTGAGTCAAGTGCGACAAAACTATTTTTGATGCGCTTCACCATGCCTGATGGCTATGAGGGTTTGGGCATAACGGGCTATTTTACCCATCATTTTGCACAAATAGATTGGAGCGATGTCAAAAAGATGCACCAAAGAAATCACAAACAAGAGCTGATTAACATTTTCTATGGCTGGTATTTGATACAACAAGACAAGCAAAAAAACCTACCACTACCCGAATTTAACCCCACAGATTGGGAGGAATGTCTAAGCAAATTACAAGCCCAACAAAAGACACAAATCCCTGTAAATGTGCGCTTTAAAGACAGTCTCTTTTACAACAATCAATGGTATTATGCTTATACAGGAGACCTTTATTACAATGACAAACCCGATATTTTCCCTGCCGACCTTGCAAAAGTACCTGTGCTTGCGGTAAGTGATAAAAGTGAGGGCAAATATCGTGGCGAGTTAAATCGTCTGTTTAGTACTTTGCACGTTGAAAAGCCAGGTTTTGGGCGTAGCGATACCGAACCCTCTATTGATACCAAATGTTTCTTTGAAAGATGGATAGGCAGGCAAAATAAATTGGTAAAGGATAATCCATTGGGGTTTTAGTGCCGTAAATACAGGCTGTAATTTTCACATAAACTGAGGAAAATATTAAATTTACGCCAAATTTGATAAGACAGAAGGCTTGAGGCTGTTTTTTTCAATATATTAACCCATAAAAACCTACATTTTATTTGTACGCTTATTAGGAAAAAGCTATCTTTGTCAATCTATTTCAATGCAAGCACAAGACTCTGAACGTATTTTGTATTTAGCCATGCCTTCTGATGCCTATCAAGAACTTTCTCAAGATGTTTTTGATTACCCACCATTCGAGGCACTAAGAAGTCAACTTATCATCTATCATCTCACCGACAATACCGCACTCATATGGATAAAGTAACACATTATCGTAATTTAGTCAGAAGCCTACTTAGCGAAATAGCTGCTACTTTTCGCAAAAGCAAGCAATGGGAAATCCTTGAAATCTATGACGAAGAAAGAGGGCAGTATCTGCTCTTCACAGACGGCTGGACAGGCGACAGCCGCTATTATGGCTGTTTTATGCACCTCGAAGTAAAAGCAGATGGCAAAATATGGCTCAGAAGAGACGGCACTGACCTCGAAATCGGACAAAGCCTCTTAGACGAAGGTGTCCCAAAATCGGATATAGTTCCCGCATTCCGCTCGCCTAATAGCCGCTTATATATGGGCTATGCAGTGAGTTGAGATTGAACGTTTGGATATGAACAGCATTAAGCCGAAGGCTTGAGGCTGTTTTTTTAACAACGAGTATGTTAGCGATTGTTTTTGGTCTCTTGCCGTACGCATATCGGATAGTCAGATATATTAATCTACGGCAAATTCAGGCAACAATTTTCTGCGGTTACGAGACTGAAAAGCCAATACTATATCTTGTTTGGCAATCCCTTTATCTACTAACCATAAAGCAATTTTTAAGTCTGTGCCATCATGCTGAATCCAAACCTTGCCATCAGGCTTAATATCAATGTGTACAAAAGGCAAATACTCACGCAAAATATCTTGCCAACCTATCGAAAACAAGACGTAATGCCCACGCTCATCGTCCATGATAAGTTGTGTTTCCGAATTTTTATCGGAAGGAGTCATTTCCGCAATCTCGCTAACTACTGTGCGAATAATATTGCGATGTTTTGTTATTTTATCCATTTTTTAATAATAGCATTTAATTCATCATAAACCAATATTTTTACCTGATAGAAGGTACATAACTCTGTAAAAAATGGGTCGCTAAAAAAATTTTCATAAAATTCTCTGGGTATTGCTAAATACAGGATTCTATCCTCTTCCATTTTTTTTAGTGCAAATAAATATATTAAAAACTGCCCTAAAGCATCTTCAAATTGGTCAAGGTCAGAAACCCCTATGAAACTTTTTATTTCAATGGCAATTTTGGTCAGTGAGCCTGTCGAACTATCTTCTTTTTCAGCACCAATAATTTCAGCCCCCAAATCAATATACCCCCTACGTCTTCCTATCATGATTTTATAGGGGTCATGTGTAATTGTCCAACCTTCTTTTTCAAGTGCTTCTTTCACTTGAAAGTGATATTTATCCTTTGCCATATTGTGCTATTTTTACACAAAGATAGTAAAAATAGCACATTTATCAAAAAAAATCAGTTCTCGTTATAGAAATTTAATGGTAAATCTTTTTTCAAGGGAAAAATAGGGGCTTTTGTGGGAAAGGGGGGGCAGGGTTGCAAAGGGTTTTGTAATATTGTGGTTTAATCTATTAAGAATTATGAAAAGTTATTTTATTTTACAATTAATAAGTCGTGCTTTAAAGTACAACAATATGAAGAAGTACTTTATATTGATAATGATACATATAACAAGCGTAAGATACAAAAATATAAAGAAATTTATTAATGTGATTATACTATTGTTGGCTTCATTTTTCGTATTTGAAATTTATATCTATTTTGAAGAAAAGAATAAAGCATTAAAAAGAGACGCTTTAGAAAGCGCCATAAAATTGCAAACAGTACAAGAAGAGTTAAAAAATTTATCCCTTGATTTTTCTAATATAAGAATAAATTGGATAATGATAAAAGATTCTTTGGAAGCAGAAAGGAAAATGCGATATGAAGCTGAACGTAAACTAGCGGCATTAAACACAAACAATAGAAGTGCTGAAAAATTAATTACAGCCTTAACCGAAGAAAATAATTTGTTAAAAGAAAGTGTACGATATAGAGAACAAAGTGCTAAGGCAAAGGCATTTATGAATCCCAAAAATAGCGAAAAGATTATGTTGGGGGAATTAGAATATTATAGTATAGAACATCAAAAAACTAATAATTATAATGCTATTCTTTTTTTGATAACAATGATAATTATTTGGCTATTTATAAATCTTTCAGATAAAAAACGACTAATAACACGTCAATATGATTCTTTAAACTATAAAAATGAAAATTTACAGCGTCAAAAAGAACAAATTTCTGTTCAAAATGAAAAAATCAAAGCGCAACAAAGCGAGCTATATCATAGAGTAAGCAATAACTTACAATCTATCATGAATTTCTTGATAAACAAATATCGTTTTGCAGATGCCACAATTTGGGATATCGCAAAAGGGTTTCGTTTACATTTGGAGAAAATCCATACCATTCAAGGTTTGATTTATATGAAAGATGAGGACGGTAATTTACAAAGAACTCATACAGATAGGTATATAGAAAATTTGGCAAGGGAAGTAATGGATTTGATGTTATCTGCAAATAAGCCTTGTGAACAAATCTATGAAGTTGAAGCCTATTCCTTTTCTTTGGAAAATATGATAGCTATTGGGTTTATTGTGAATGAGTGTGTGTCAAATACTTGTAAATACGCATTTACTTCTGGTAATGAAAGCCCTAAATTGTATATTAGTCTGAAAAAACAAGGAGATGTATATGAAATGATTGTTAGAGATAATGGAAAAAAAGAGGTAAAAGAACTTTTTAGAGAGGGTTCTGAAGGTAGGAATATTATAGATACTAATGTGCATCAATTATATGGAAAGTGGAGCTGGAAATGGGACAAGGGGGTAGAAATAAGGATTGTTTTTTCTCCCCAAAATTAAATCAAGCATCTTTTTTAAAATTAACTATAGCTAAGGTTATGACACAAACACAATCATACACAATCCTTATCGTAGAGGATACTTATGAACATCTTGAAACCTTACGTAATTTATTGCAGCACGAAGGGTATGACGTAATAACTGCCCGAACTGCTGACGAGGCAATCGTAAAGTTTCATAAACACAAGCCTGATATGGTGCTAATGGATATTAGGCTATCAGAGAATAAGGATAATTTAACTGGGATAGACGTAGCCGAAGCTCTGTCAAAGTTTAGGGATTTTCCTATCATCTTTATAACTGGTTTTAGAGGCGATTACTTAGAAGAAGCACGTAAGCGAGTAAAGTATGCTTCATTTACGCCCAAACCTTATGACCCCGACAAATTGATAATTGATATGGAAGATATATTGCGGAAATTTTATGCAGAGAAAGAGCCTGATTTTTACCCATTTAGATGTGATGGAAATATCTTTTATCTTCAAAAAGATGAAATTGTTTATTTAGCTTCTGAGCCAGATATAACAACTGTTCATATTTTTAGGAATGGTAAGAAAGACTCCTATATACGTACTTCTAAACTGACTGAAACGAAAGAACTGTTTTTTGGTAAACACCCAAATCTGAAACAAGTACATAAACAATTTTATGTGAATACCAATTGGATAGATACCATTCATATTAATGGAGGAAGTTTACAGTTAAAAGCTCCCTTTGAAGAACACTGCATTTATGTAGGGGAGAAATACAAAGAAAACCTGAAAAGAAAGATTTAAAGGGTAAAAATAAGCGGTTTAAGGAGGTTTTTGTTCGTTCAGGGGAAGTTGATATTTTTAGGTATTTTTTTTACCATATCTTTACACTCAAATAATTGATTAACAATTATTTGAGTGTTTTTTATTCCCGCACTTGGACACAAAAGTGCAATGCAAGACAGTCCCGAAAGCAGGAAGAGGGGCATCATTAATCCACAAAAATATGGGATTTTTTGGCAAAGGTTACAAAGACGGTAACAACAAAAAACACAAGCCGCCGAAAAGTGATGGCTTGTTTGGAACGCCGATTTTTCAGTCTGACAAAAGCAAAAATCAGCAAAAAGCTTACACAAATGGGCAAACGGCAGGCGACAAAAAACGCAAACGCAATTTGAATGCTATCCAACGCTTTTTTGACTAAGCAAAAGGCATGTTATTGATACATGTCATTTTTCTAAAAAATGACATGTATCAATAACATGTTCAACGATTTCTCTATCACATTCATTTTTTACATTTTATTCATGATGAAAAATTATCATTTCGTGTTCGTACTATTTCTCGCAGCAAGTAGCTTGCTTTTTACAGGTTGTGGCGCATTTGCCATTGAAAGCTTGATTGGTGTAGCCACAGAAGAAGTCATTGCTGCAAACATGGCAAGAGGAATAGCTGGCAGCGTGGCAAGGAGAGCCATGACAGGTAGCTTGGCAAGAGCAGGTGTGCGTTATGCCGCAGTAGAAGCGGGTGCAGCAGCAACAGGCATTGTAGTAGCTGATGAAGCCTTGCTCAATGCAGCTTTGTCAAGCATGTTTTTAGCTGCGGGAGCTACACTCGTTGTTCCACTTGATGAACATACAAACCTGAAAGCCAAAGTGATAGACGAAAATACTATCCAAGTGAATGGGCAGTATTTTGATGTGCCAGGCGCAATTTATGTGGTAGCTACCGCAGGCTTGAATGTGCGCACAGGTCCTTCCAAAGACTATGAGTCTGTTACAGTATTACATAAAAATCAGGTAGTATTTGTAGATGCGACAACTGAAAATGGTTGGGCAAGAGTGAATTATGGCTATAATCAATCGGGCTATATGAAAAAAAGCCTTTTATCTGCGATTCGTTAATTTTTAATTGAGACACTAAAATCATGAAATTATTTCTTACAACATTATGCCTTTTTTTAGGCATTACACTTTGGGCGCAAGATTGTAAGCCTTTTTATGTAGGCAAAGACGAGTTTACAGGGGATTCTCTCATTCTCTACGGAGGCGAGTTAGATATTTCGGGCTTTATGTCAGATAGAAATATTGAAGTCTATTTTTTGGCAGGGAACGGTAATGATAGCCTTGTATCGTCTTTCTTGGTGCGCAGATATCTGGATAAAAATGCACCTGAAGTAGAGCAAACGAAAGATGAGCTGCGAATCGAAAAAGGGGCAAAAGCCTATTTGAGTTTGTCAAATGGCGAATCTATTGTAGTAGAGGCAAAAAATAAAAGCCTCCTGCAAAAGAAAAAAGTCTTGAGTACTATCACGCTTACGACTTCCACTTATTACTCTTTTACTGCGGCACAGCAAGCATTATTAGCAGCAAATACCATCACAGGTTATCGGATTGATTTGGCAGAAACCATTTTGCAAAACAAAAAACTCAAACCTAATCGCACGGCAAAACTTAAATCACAGTTTGAATGTGCGGCTAAAAGATTCCATTAATTTCTTATCCATCAATATTTTAACATTTTTAATTGTATGAAGAATTTCTTTCTCATGTTTGTATTCATGTTTATTTGTGCAGCGTTTCAGCCTGTACTTGCGGGCAAAAATTTTGCAAAAAGCCAACATATTGCTGCTTCTATAGAAAAGCAATATACACAGGTTGAAACAAATCCTGCCCAGAAAAATCCTACCTTTTGGAATAAGGTGATAAAAAATGCAAAAACATTCTTTATTAGCGAAGAGGGAAAGGTAAATATGTTTGCTGTTGCTGCGGGTGTACTCGGAATCGTTGCCACAGTTGCGTTGCTTCCATTTGTGGGTCAATATTTGGTAATATTGTTGTTGCCTTTAACCACAATCATTTTAGGGGTATTAGGGTTAGTGCAAGCGAAAAAAAGAGGAGAAGCAGGAAAAGGTTGGGCTATAGCAGGTATAATAGGAGGCATTTTAGGGGGCTTAGGAGGAATCATTACCATTGCTATACTTGGTTTTGCCATTTTTGGATAAAAAAGGTCAAAAAGTAGATTAAACCACTTTTTCTATTTCTCCCAAAAACCGCTACCCCAAAAAGATAGCGGTTTTCATATTAGACTACTCCCTTTTCCCCCAATTAAAATCTATCCGATAATAGAAAATAGGCAAGAATCCAATTTGATATTCTTCTTGAATAAAATTGCCTTTGCCATCAGGTGCATACGAAAGACGAAGCAAATTGCGATGCCCTGTGAAAGCAGAAATATTTATCAAGTCAAAAGCGACTGTGTGCGTCATGCGTTTACCATTTGCGTGATAGGCAAGGCGCAGGTCGGTACGGAAATAGGGCGGGAAACGAAGGCTGTTTTTCTCTCCACTTACATCTATAATCTCGCCCGCAAGCGCAGACGCTGCACTGTCCACAGGCGAGTATAAAATACCGCCGCTTGTGGTAATTTTCCCACCCAATTCAAGGCTGTGTTTTTTGCTTTTCCCTAAATCAAACTGCTTGGTAAAGAGTGTATTAAGCACATATACATTATTAAAATCGGTGCTTCTCCAAACATTGTCGCTGCCTTTGTATTGCGAATTAAAGAGCGAACCATTTACCATAAAATAATAATTTTTGGTAAAGAATTTCTCCAAAGTTGCTTCTACTCCATAGTTGTAACCTACGCCTTTATTTACCAACATAGTATCGGGGAAGAAACGAGCAAAACCACGTCCTGTGTTGATAAGTGAAAAAGAATTAATTGACGTAGAAATCGGCGCATTGAACAAATATTGATAATAAGCCTCCGCCTTAAAATTCATTGCCTTGCCAATCTGACGGCTGTATGTGCCTACAAAATGATGACTACGAGACATTTTCATGTCAATATTTTCCGCCGTTTTGCCATCTCTCAAATAAAAATACAAATATGGCGACTGTATTTGGCTATGAAAACCATACGAAACCGCAAAATATTGCTTGTCGTTGAGGTCGTATTTGGCACTCAAACGAGGCTCTATGGGCGAAAAGCTATTGCCCAAACTTGCATATTGCGAGTGTAAACCACCGTTTAATGTCCATTTTTGCGAAAGCCTATATTTTGCCTGCACATAAATTTGCCCGATATATGCAAACGCATTATTGCTATTCCAACGCACCTGAAACTCATTGAAAACGGGACTCAATGTGTCAAAACTTCCTCTTACGCTGTCAATATAAGTCAAAGCATAGAAATTGTTGATGACACCTGCTTTTATCGTAACCTTTTCGCCTACTTTGTGGCTGACAAAAGCATTGGCAGAATATTGTTTTTGCCCAAATACATAGCGCATATAATCTACGGGCGGACGAAGCTCGATAAACTGCGTACTATCTTGATTTACAGAGCGATACAAATACCTGTGAAAAGCATCAACTTGTTGTTTTGAAGCTCCCAAAACCGCTTTGAAATAGGTATTTTTGTTGAAAGCCTTGCTATATGTTGCCCCAACTTGATAGATTTGCGACTTGAAAAACTGGTCTTTTGTATTTTCTCCATACAATTCTGTGCTTTTTGGGTCTTTATTTTTACTTACCAATAAATCCACATTGCTTGTGCCGCCAATGCCAAAAAGCGAAACAAAGGCATTGTTTTTCAAAGGGAAATTAATTTTGAAAGAGCCGTCCATATAGCGAGGAATGGAACTTGTGCCTACATCTATGCCCAACGCATAGATGTAGGCACAAGTTCCAAATCGCAAAGTGATTGGGATTTGGAATGTCTATTCCCTCCAAACGCCACAAAACCCCTGCGGGCGAATTACCCCGAATCACAATGTCATTGCGAGAATCGTCTGCACCTTGCACCCCCG
>JAAFHL010000129.1 GCA_013298365.1 Bacteroidota bacterium
GCGTTGCTTCTGTCATGTTTGCACTTGGCATTATCGGCGTACTCACACGTAGAAACGGCATTGTCGTATTTATGTGTGTAGAATTGATGCTCAATGCTGTCAATTTGTCTTTGATTACCTTTTCTAAAATGCACGCAGTCAATGGTGGTGCAGCAAATGCTGCCGCAGCAGGGTCTATGCTTGTGTTTTTCGTCATGTGCGTTGCAGCAGCAGAGGCTGTCATTGGATTGGCTATCATCATTTCTATTTTCCGTAATAAACTCAATATTGACATCAATGATGTGAATATTTTTAAATGGTAATTATTTTAAACAAAAATGTTTACAAAGTTTCATATCAAGAATTTTAGAACGCATGTAGATACAGAAATATCTCTCAAAGATTTGACCTTGATAATTGGAGGAAATAATTCTGGAAAAACCAATCTTTTGGAGGCTATATGTTTTTTTTCTAATTTGGTACGAGATTCTCTTGTTGAAAAAGAAAAAGAAAACCTGTATATTGACAGACATATTTTAAGTGATTATGAGATGCCAATTTGTTTTACTTGTGAGTGGAAATGGCGAGAAGTTAAAATTATTTACAATATAGAATGTAATTGGGGTTCTTCTTTTACAGAAAAATTGATATATACTGATGACAAAAAAAGGAGTATCTATGAGTATGGTTTTAATGAAGATGAATATACAAAAGTTTTAATGTTAGCAAAAATACTTAAAGATAGTTTGTTCTGCCGATTATTCTTCGAACAACTATCTTCATTTTCGTATTATAATTTTCAACCTTTTTCTTTGAAAAAACAAGGAAAAGACTACAATGGTTACATAAAGAATATTGCAAATGAATTCGGAAAAGAGGGTGCTAATTTTCAAAGTATTGTAAAATACATCAAAGAAAAGGAAGATAATATCTACAATACATTTATTGGTTTTCTTCGTAGATTTGAAGAAAGTTTTATAGGAATAACTATTCAGAATGAAAAAGTTGAATGGCAGTTTGATATGGGGCTTAATAATCCTTATATAGGTGGACCTTATACAGCATTTCCTGCATTTAGTCCAGAAAAAGTATCAGAAGGTTTATTAAAAGCAGGAGCTTTAGCTTTATTATGTGCTCTTTCTCCTCCTCCTCCCATTATTATGATAGAAGAAATTGAAAATGGCATTAACCAAAAAAATTTAAGTGAGTTTTTAAAATGGATGCACAATACGGTAGAATATGGCGCAGAGCCAACACAATTCATACTCACTTCTCACAGTCCTTCTGTGATTCGAGAGTTTTCCGATAAACTTGATTGTGTTTACAATGTGCATCTCAAAAGAAAAAAAGGATATGTAAGTGAAGTCACCAATTTGAATGAGGCACTTAAACCACTTGTAAGGTTTGGCTCTATCAAGGAAGATGCGGCTTTTGAAAAAGATGGAATCGTACATATTCGCCCACACGCACTGACAGAATTATTTTACAATGGCATATTAGCAGAATTATAATCATGAATCCACAAATTGCCATAGTAAGAGACGGATGTAGCGATTTTCTGGTGTTGAAAAAATTTATAAGTGTTATTTTTGAGCAACATCATTTCATTACGTTAAAGGAGGATAATTTTTTTGAGTATGAAAATTTGAATATCTCAAATGTACTTTCTACTTACATAGCAAAGGCTCATTTAGAAAATTACTCGCTTTTTGAGCAGTCTGCGGTCGAATTTAGAAAAGAAATTAGTAGTATTTTATTTATTGCAGTTCAAAAATTTAGTAAAGAAAAAGAGTTTGCATTTTCTAATCATGATATACTCATTTTAAATGGAGATGCAGAAAAAATATTAGGCGAAAAAGAAATTTATTTTGAAAATTGGGCATACACAATTAATAATATCATCAACTTGGCAATAGAGGAGTTTTATGAAAAAATGGTTCAAAATGCATATAGATATGACCAATTACCATTAATACTTCCATTGGTTTTGTTTCCAAGTTCTGAAATATTAGTTGCTTCATGTATGTATGATTTCAAGAAAGACAATTTTAGAAAACTATCAGCAAAGCCTGCTTTAAAGCAAAAAGTATATGAAACAGAGCATATACATCACGCACTTGAAACAGGTAAATTGAATGAAGTTTTAGAACTATTTGTGGCAACTGAAAATTTATCAAATATATATCACGATTTACCAGAGGTAAGGAAGTTAATGCAAATTTTAACTTTCGCACCCAAAACAATAAAATAGGATTACAAAATATATGACACATCTCTCTCTCATCATACTGCTTCCACTACTTGGGGCAACGCTTATCGGGCTTGGCGGCTTTTTGAGTCCTGCTTTGCGCAAGCAAGAAAAACTGCTGGGCGGTCTCGCTACCTTAATGGTTGCGATTCCTTTTTTCATTATTGCTTCTGTATTTATGGGCTTTTTGGGCGGACACGAGCATGGAACGCATGAGCCTGTTAAATTTGAGCTATTCACTTGGATGGCTGCGGGCAATCTTACCCTCAAATTTGGCTATCATTTAGACCAACTTTCGCTTTTGATGGGCATGATTGTAACAGGTATTGGTACACTCATTCATATCTACTCTATCGGCTATATGCACGGAGATAGAGGCTATTACAAGTTCTTCCTATATCTTAACTTGTTCATTTTTTCTATGTTGAACCTTATTTTGGGTGAAAACATGGCAGTTTTGTTCTTGGGTTGGGAAGGCGTAGGAATGTGTTCCTATTTGTTGATTGGTTTTTGGTATGAAGATATGGCAAAAGCAGCCGCAGCCCAAAAAGCATTTGTGGCAAATCGTATCGGCGACTTTGCCATGATTGGCGCAATGTTTTTGATTTTCAGTACCTTGTCTTCAAATGGTATTCCTAATGCCCTTTCTTTTGATGCCATCAATGCAAGTGTAGGCGTTTTGAGCGACAAAGCATTTTGGATAACCTTATTATTATTCATTGCAGCAACAGGTAAATCCGCACAAATTCCGCTATATGTATGGTTACCAGATGCGATGGCGGGTCCAACGCCTGTTTCGGCACTTATCCATGCTGCTACAATGGTAACTTCGGGTATCTACCTCATTGCCCGTATGCACCCCTTGTTTTCTGTGCCAGAAGCAGAAACCGTATTGATGATAATTGGCGTAGTAGCCGCAGCAACTTCGATTGTAGCTGCTTTGATTGCCGTTGCACAAAATGACATCAAAAAAGTATTGGCTTATTCTACCGTTTCGCAGTTGGGCTTTATGTTTATGGCGTTGAGCGCAGGCGCATATACCACAGCAATTTTCCATGTAATGACACATGCTTTCTTCAAGGCTTGTTTGTTCTTGGGTTCAGGCTCTGTGATTCATGCAATGGAACATTATTTCCATGAAACACACGACCACAAAGACCCACAAGACATTCGTTTTATGGGCGGATTGGGCAAATATATGCCAAGTACAGGCAAAACTTTTTGGATTGCCACGATTGCGATTGCAGGTTGTTTCCCGCTTTCAGGCTTCTTCTCAAAAGACGAAATTCTCGCAAATGTGTTTTTCAGCGGATATGATCATGGCACAATTTATTTCTTGGTATGGCTTGTAGGCACTGTTACTGCTGTATTAACAGCTTTCTATATGACACGTGTTACTTTCCTTACGTTTAGTGGAAAAGAAAGATATGATTCACATCACCATGCACCACACGAAAACAATGCCTTTATGACCGCACCTTTATGGATTTTGGCAATTTTGGCAGTTGTAGGCGGGTTCCTTGGTTTCAATACAGGTATTGCACATGTATTAGGTTTGGGACATGAAGTACACTGGCTCAATCATACTTGGTTTCATGGCGTGATAAACAACAGAGATTTGTCGCATGTAATAGAAGAACATATTTCTTGGGAATATTTCTTGATTTTGTTGGCAATGGCTATTTCGTATGGCGTGGTTTATATGACAATCAATTTCTACAAAAAATACGACCTTGCAGGAGACGAAAAAGTAAAATCTTTCTTCGGTGGCATGTACAAAGCCATGGAAAACAAATTCTATGTAGATGAGTTTTACAATGCTGCTATCCTTCGTCCGTTTGTGTGGGCAGGCGAAAATATCGTGATTTGGTTTGACAAAAATGTAATTGATGGCGTAGTAAATGGCTCGGCAACCGTAGCAGGCATGACAGGAAATTTCCTCCGTCAGCTTCAAACAGGAAAAGTCGCAAACTATGCACTCACCGTTACTGTGGGCGTAATTTTAATACTGTTCTATTTAATTTTTGGATAAGCTTTTCTTTTCTATAAAAAACAGCCGTAGAAAAATCTGCGGCTGTTTTTTTATGCTTATTCATCAAAAATAAAATCTTGTAAAGCGGTCATAATCCTGCCCCGTCCTCTGCTAAGGTATATTGCTCTGCCGTAATATCTTCATTTAATGGCATTAATTGGGAAAGTTTATTTTTTTTCTGTGGCAAAATGCCTAACATTCTTGACAATGCGCCAAAATCTTGCGCAGCATCTGCCACAAATGCTGCAAAATCCTGTATTCGTTTATCACTAATAAGAATCTCCTCATGTTTTAACACGATTTCAGCAATCAAGCCAAACTCAATTAACACAGAAGAAAGTACCCATTCTTCAAATAAAGGAGAAGTTATATCTAATTTTTTGGCAAAATCACTATCTAATAAGGGTTGTATCACTCGCTGATTTGTTCTTATGGCAAAACCCACATTTTCAGAAAGTATATGAAAACGACTATCTTTATGTTCATCTTCCAAGATTTGTGTTATATCTTGATAGATATTATCTATATTTTCAATTAATTCAGGTAATTGTTGAAACAGCTCAAAACGAAATTGCAAAATCGTGATAAGGTATTGCGAAAAATAGGCTTTTAGGGGCAATTCGTTTTGAATCGCTTGCTTTACCAACAAAATAATACTTTCTACTCGCTTTTCTATCCCACCACTCGCCTGCTTGGGCTTGCGATAATAGTCCTGAAAAGGAGCTAACATTTCAATAGGATTGGGAAAAGTGCTTTGCATGATGTCGAAATTTAGTTTCTATGCGGTTTTATACGTTTTTGGGTAGCAAGTGTTTTATTTTCAAGTAGAAATAGTAGCTAATTTTTCTTTGATGGATTCCAATTCATTTTCTAACTTTAATATTCTATTCAGTAAAAGACTCATATCCGAACTAACTGCCCATTACTACGTTACCCATTACCTTTGCAAAGATAATAACGTTCCTATTATCCACAAAACTTTTTACATGGATTTGTTTACACATGCCTTAGTACAGGTCATGGAAACATTACGCAAGGTATTTTGGCAAAAATGCACCCAGATATGCTTTTGAAGTAAATACAGCAATCTGCGGCTTTTTTTATGGCATAAACAGAAAATATAATGCAAATATTAGCCAAAAAATATTATTTTTGCGGGGAATAAAGGAAAGTAAAAGCCCTTTATCCACATTTTCTTAATTTCCAGCAAATGAAAACATTTATCCTCCTCTTATTATGTATCGGCATGAGTTCGATATATGCACAACAGTCCAAGAAAGTCGTTGCAAAGCCTGTCAAAAAAACGACAACTACCATTAGCTTGTCTGAAAACACCTTTGATTTTGGCTATGTGAATGAAAATGGATATGTGAGCAAAGAGCTAACGATTCGTAATACAGGTGCAACCGATTTGTATTTGGGTGAAATAGCAGCATTATGTGTGATTGCTGACTATAATTTTGCAGCTATTCCTCCTGGAAAATCAAGTGTTATAAAAATATCCTTTTCTACCGAAGGAAAAGTAGGCGAGCAATATCGTGCTGTTTCTATCAATGGGAATATTGAAAACAAAGAAGATGCGATTATTTACATCAAAGGGGTAGTCTATCCAAGATAAAAAGCGATTTTGAATAACCTTTTTTTCTCTTTTTCGTAGAAAACCATAGTGCGTCATCAAAATGAGCCATTTATATTCACAATTTTATCGCTATTTGTCAATCGTGTAATACCTTATTTTATATCATGTTTTGTTTTGTTGCAGTCGTGTAAGATTGCAGCACACGCTCCATACTGAAAACGTAAGCCTCAAATAACTAAAAATTAATTATTTACATTTTATTACAATGATTTCTCGAAAATACGGGCGGACGTATCATTTTCCGTTTTCGCCCGGTACGACAAGTGATGATAAAATACAACACGATTGGCTTCCTATTTTACAACACGAACTTGTCATTACCGAAAAACTTGATGGCGAAAATACCTGCCTCAAAAGCGATGGCGTATATGCTCGTTCACATGTTGAGCCTACTCGCAATCCTTGGGCGGCAAATATGCGCACAATTTGGGAACAAGTGCGACATGATTTAGGCAGTTTAGAAATTTTTGGCGAAAATCTATATGGCTTGCATAGTATTGAATATCAACGACTAAGGCATTATTTTTATGTTTTTGCCATTCGTGATGGCGACACTTGGCTGTCTTGGGAAGAAGTCAATTTTTATGCAGCTTTATTAGATTTACCTGTTGTTCCTGTACATACACAAGGTTTTTTTAGCGAAAAAAGCCTTACACAAAGTATTTTAACAGGAATGAACGGTAGCTCAGCCTTTGGCGAAACCATAGAAGGTTTTGTTTGCCGCAATGTTAAGGCTTTTCATACAACTCAATTTTCACAAAATGTATTAAAATATGTTAGGAAAAATCACGTTCAAACAGACGAACATTGGACCAGAAATTGGCAACGTGCAAAACTTTGGTTTGAATATCCTCAAGGCTGATGGGCTGCCTGATTGGGAAAATATGCAGCATTTTGACTGGGTACAAGCCCTCAAAGATTGTCCACAAGATGCTATTTGGCACGCAGAAGGAAATGTTTATACACATACAATGATGGTGGTACAAGCTTTATTTTCGCTGCCAGAATATGCTTGTTTTACAGAAATAGAACAAAAAATATTGATGTATGCTGCTGTTTTTCATGATATTGCCAAACCGATTTGTACTTTTGAAGATAAGGGCAGAATTATTTCGCCGAAACATGCCAAAGTAGGCGAAAAAGTAGCTCGTACTTTGCTTTGGGATGCCGATTTTCCTTTTAGGGAAGCCGTTTGTAGTCTTGTACGTTTGCATGGCACACCGTTATGGGCTTTGGAAAAACAATCGCCAAATGCAAGCGTTATTTCGGCTTCTTTACGATTAAAAAATAGCTGGCTTCATGCTTTATCAAAGGCAGATGTTTTGGGTAGGGCGTGTGAAGATAAGGCAGATTTATTGGAAAGAGTTGCTTATTTTAAGGAATTATGTATCGAAAATGGCTGTTATGAAAATAGTTATCAGTTTGAAAATGAGCATAGTAGATTTCATTTTTTTCAAAAAGAAGAAAATTATCCTGCTGTTTTATTTGATGATACATCGTTCAAAGTTATTCTCCTATCGGGTTTGCCAGGCAGCGGAAAAGATACTTATATTCAACAACATTTCAAGGATTTGCCTGTTATAAGTTTAGATGATTTACGAATTGAACATGGAGCAGTACATGGAGATATGTATATGCAAGGCAAAATTGTAGCAATGGCATACGAAAAAGCAAAAGAATATTGTCGCAAAAAACAGTATTTTGTTTGGAACAGTACAAACTTATCCAAAATGCTTCGCAATCGTTTGATTAATAGTGTTTTGCCATATAATCCTCGTATAGAAATTGTCTATATAGAAACCTCTTTTGCGCAAAATGTACATCGTAGAAAAGGAATAATTCCTGAAAAAGAGATGATAAAAATGCAAAAAATGTTGGATATGCCTATGTTAGCAGAAGCATATCACGTTTCGTATATCAGAAATCATTAAGGTAAAAATAGTTATTGCACCTAAACAGCAGATTTTCGCTAACCTTATTTGTGAAAATCTGCGTTCTTTCATCTGGGCAAATCTGCGTGAAATAAACTACAACGCCCATCTTTCCAAAAAGTGAACAACCGCCAAAGAAAGTTTTTTGCCAGGATACCTAAACCAAATATCCAACAAATTAGAGCGGCGAAGCACGCCTTTCTCATGTGAAAACGTATCAAAAGAATATTTGCCATGATAAGCACCAATTCCACTATCTCCTACCCCGCTAAAAGGCAAATTCGGATTGCCCAAATGCCAAAGTGTTTCATTGATACAGCCGCCCCCAAAAGACACATTTTCCATGACTTTTTTGATATTGTCATTATTGGTAGAAAACATATATAAAGCCAAGGGTTTCGGTTGATTTTTAATGCGTTGCATGGCTTCTTCCAAGGTATTGTAAGTTAGAATAGGCAATACAGGACCAAAAATTTCCTCTTTCATAATGGCACAATCCCAATCAGCAACTTCCATCAAAGTAGGTGAAATATACAAATCTGCAGCATCTGTTTTGCCGCCAAAAACGATTTTATCGGGTTCCATCAAGCGTACAATTCTATCAAAACGTCTGCGATTGACAATGCGAGCATATTGTGGGTGCTGTTGTGGATTTTCACCATAAAATTCTGTAACCAATTCTTTTAATCTTGCTACAAACTTGTCTTTCAAGTCTTTGTGTACCAAAATATAATCGGGTGCAACACAAGTTTGCCCACAATTTACCAATTTTCCCCACAAAATTCGCTTTGTAGCAAAGTCGAAATGCAATTCCTTGTCCACAATACAAGGGCTTTTTCCGCCCAATTCCAAGGTTACAGGTGTCAAATGTTTTGCGGCAGCTTGATACACAATTCGCCCAATCTCTGTTCCCCCTGTAAAAAAGACATAATCCCACTTATAAGTCAATAATGCCTGCGCAATCTCTGGACTGCCTTCGCAGATTGCCACATATTCTTCCTCAAAAACCTCTTTCACTAATTTCGCCATGACCGCAGAAGTATGAGGTGCAAGCTCAGAAGGCTTTAAAACTGCTGTGTTACCTGCTGCCAAAGCTGCTACAAGCGGCGAAAACAAGAGTAGAATCGGATAATTCCAAGGAGCCATGATAAGCACTTTTCCATACGGCTCTTTGTAAAGATAACTCGAAGAAATCGCATGAAACAAAGGCGTTGCAGCCCTGCGTCTGCGAGACCATTTGTCCACATTTCGCAACATGTTTCTTGTTTCGCCCAACACAATTCCAATTTCAAAACCAAAGGCATCAAAACTATCCTTTCGCAAATCTTTATATTCCGCTTCAAGCAAAGCATCAGTATATTTTTCCAAAGCAGCCATAAATTTTCGCAACATTTGCTTCCGAAAAGCAACATCTAAGGTTTTTCCTGTGGCAAAAAAAGCAGCTTGTTTTTGATAAATCGCCTCAAGGCTTTGCGTAGAAGTAGGCAAATTTGCAACCATAACAGCTAAAATTAGATTTTGAAAAAATATTTTATCGTGTCAAAGATAAGCATATTTTCAAGAAAAGGGATATTTATTTCTCAATTTATAGAAATTATCATTTGTGTTAGTCATTTAATAATATCATTCCTTAAAATTAATTCCTTGTTTTTCATGCTATTAGCTATTTTTTGCAAAAAAAACAGAAAAAAAACGAAAAGAAATTTGGAGAATATAAATAAACCCCCTACCTTTGCATCATCAAACAACGAGGGAGTTTAGCTCAGCTGGTTCAGAGCATCTGCCTTACAAGCAGAGGGTCAGGGGTTCGAATCCCTTAACTCCCACCTCATAATAAAGCACTTACAAATAATTTGTAGGTGCTTTTTTTATTTAGTGACTAATCAGCGGATAAACTTATATACTTTATCCATCAGCCCTATTTGCAGAACAAATATTTTCATTTCTTCCCTACGCTCCATCTTTTCGTTTTTTCATTCAAATACACGTCCAATTTAAGTTCATCTTCAAGTTTTTGCTCATACTGCTTGATATTGCCTACAAAAAAGAACAAATCTACTCAAAAAGTTACACTCTTATCACTTGAAAAAAACTTACATGACTATTTTTAGGCTTTTCTCCCCTTTTTTTTTGCCAGAATTCCTTCTTTTTAGTCAAAAAAGCTTTTTTTAACGAAAATTTAGACTTTTTTAGAAAAAAGCAGGAAAATATATTCTTTGGCACGAAATTTGTTCTTAGTTAAAATATAAGTAAAAAAATTCTTTTTTAGGTTAAAACTTACATCTGTTAGCAAATGAATCATACATTTCAAATACAAAAACAGATATTTTACCTTAAAAACTAACACTTTCTTATCAAAACTAACTTTACAAACAACTTCTAATAGCTTCTGATTATGAAAAATATTATCTTCTTTATCACTTTGATTCTTTGCGTAATGATTTCTTCTGTAAACGCTCAAAACGCTTCAAGAGGCGCAAAAGCAGCAAAAGCTACCGTTTCTATCCCAAATTACAGCTTCAAAAAAGCACTTTCTGTAAATGAAGATAGCAAAGTAATCACAGCAGAAGAAGAAGTATTAGCTTCAGAAGTTGCACCTGCAAAACGCACTGTACGCAGAGTTGCGGTTGCTGCAAATATCCCTGGCAATTATGTGATAGGCAAAACAGCAACACCTGAGTACAATCCTGTATTGAAACATGCAGCAGCGACAAATCCTCGTATTTGTCAATCACAACCTATCAGTATCAGCAAAACTGTTACTGTTCAATAATCAAAAATATTTGTGTATTTGCACAAATCAACAATATAGAAGTTATAGTTTTTTCATAACATTGTTAGTAAATCAAGTAGTGCTAATCAACCTTCAAGCCTGAAAAACTGTCTGCTAAGATGGTTTTTTTTGCTTAGTTTTATGCTTCCGCCTGAAAACGCATGGCTGCTTCATATAAAATGTGCCATTCTGCATGTTGTTGCGCCATTTCTGCTGCATCATAGTCCAGCAATTGCTGCATATATTTCTGCACAAGTGGCAAAATTGCGGGAATATTTGGGCGGTCAAAGTAGAGTTTTCCCGTTCTACGAACCAGAAAATCGGCCATTTTGAGGGTCATCTCATTTTCGATACAAAATTGCAATTCCCCTGCAAGCAAAGCCTCAGCATCTTCTACGCCTTTTTCCTTCCATGCAAAAGCCATGTCCAAAATTGTCTCGCTTTCTGTGCCGTAGAGGTGCGCAAGATAAGAGATAAACTTCATAGCAGGATTCAATTTCCCATATTTTGAATAGATTTTGCCCATAAAAACCGAAATAGGCATATCGTCAAAATCGCTTCCGATTAACAAGGTCTTATCCGTTTTGCCATCAGGGGTAAAGGGAATAATCTGTTTCTGCTCCAATTTTTTGCCTAC
>JAAFHL010000013.1 GCA_013298365.1 Bacteroidota bacterium
GCATGTGATGGTAAAAACAGGTGGCAAAAAAGCGATTTCTGCCGTTTCTGCTGCACCGTATGGCAGTACAAGCATTTTGCTCATTTCATATGGCTATATCAAAATGTTGGGACGTGATGGCGTAAAAAAAGCGACAGAGTATGCAATTTTGAACGCTAACTACCTAAAATCTCGTTTAGAAAGCAAATTCAAAATTCTTTATACTGCAAATAGTGGACGTGTTGCACATGAGTTTATCATGGATATGCGGGTATTCAAAGTAGGCGGTATAGAGATTGATGACATTGTAAAACGTTTGATTGATTATGGTTTCCATGCGCCTACGGTTTCTTTCCCTGTGGCAGGTACTTTGATGATAGAGCCTACCGAAAGTGAGCCTTTGGCAGAACTTGATAGATTCTGTGATGCTATGTTGGGCATTTTAAACGAAATAGAGGAAGTTATTTCAGGCGATGTTGATGCAAAAGACAATGTACTCAAAAATGCTCCGCATACACAAGAAGTATTATTAGCAGACGAATGGACACGTTCCTACCCACGTTCAAAAGCCGCTTATCCTGTTAAGTCATTGATAGGCAACAAGTTTTGGGCATCAGTAGGACGTGTAGATAATGCCTTTGGCGATAGAAATGTGGTATGTGTTTGCCCACCGATAGAGTCATATCAAACGGTGTAAGTATTATTTTTTAGTTTCTCGCAGATTTATGCAGATAAAGGGTTTATTTGCGTAAATTTGCGAGAAATTACTATTATTCTTGCTATACCCTAAACACTATAAAATCCCAATTAGGGTCTCCTGAAATGCTACGAAAATTCACCAAACATCCATTTTTGCTTCCCCGACTTTTTGTGTGGGGTATGATGTTTATGCCTATTTTCTTTATATTGAACTTATTTATTCCTGCGTATTTTTCTGCTAAAAAACGTTTTGAAAGCATTTATGCTGACTTTTCTCATGCTCCTTATCTGCCCATAAAAGTTTTAGCAGCAGATGGGAAGTTGTTGGGCGAAATTTCGGTAGCGGAAATTAGCTATGAAGCATTGCCTAAAGCCTTGGTTGAAACGATTGTTTTGGAATATGATAGCTTATTTTGGACAAATGATGGGATTAATATTCCTTCATTTTCATTACAGGGTAGTATTGCACAAAGTATGGCAAGAAATGCCACACGTAGCATTGGAAGACGAAGAGGTAATTTTTTGATAGAAAACTACTTCTGGCTACCTTTAATATTCGAGATGTCCTTTACAAAAGAGGAATTATTTACCATTTATTGCAATGAATTATTTTGGGATTGGGATAGCAAAGGAATAGAAAACGCTTCTCAAGGCTATTTTCGTAAAACCATTTCTGAAATAAATTTACAAGAAATCGCTTTTTTAGTAGGAATGAGCGAAAACCCTTCAGGAAAAAGAGACTCAAGTCGAGCTTTAAATATCAGAAATAGGCAACTCGACAGAATGGCAGCACACAATATCTACCCCAAAGCATGGAAAGATAGCCTCAAAAGTTTGCCATTAGGCGTTTATCCCGAAAAGCCTGAAAATGGTATGCAAACCTATCTAAAAGAAGCTGTGCATGAATATCTAAAAGAATGGCAAAAAATTCATTATCAAGAAAATATATATGAAGCAGGCTTAGAGGTTTACACAAGAATTGATAGCAATATGCAGGCAATCGCAGAAGCAAATGTGCGAAAAATGATGCCTAACATTCAAACAAGTTTTGAAAAAAATAGTATTAACAAACAGGAAGTAAAGTACGATTTCTGGCACAAGCGTTTAGAATATGGCAGAAGTGAAAAGGAATTGGCAAAAGCTATTTTTGAAAAAAGGGAAGTAAGCGTTTTTACGTGGGAGGGCGAAAAAGATACGGTAATGAGTCCTTGGGAAGAAAGACAACATTACAAAAAGATGCAACAAATAGGCTTCTGTGCCATTTCACCCAAAACAGGGCAAATAAAGGCATATATTGGTGGTATAGATAAGCGTTTTTTTCCAAAAGATAATGTACAATCGTTAAAGCAGATAGGTTCTGCGATAAAACCTTTTTTCTATGGATTTGCATTAGAAACAGACATCTATCCTTGTAAAGTACACCCCGCAGGTTTAAATAAAGGCATGGAATATTCTATGGGAACAGCCCCACCTTATTTCAAAATTGATGGACATGCTACAAGGGAATATTACCAAAGGTTTGGATTTCATTCGCCACTTGATACCACAAGCACCTTAAAAATAGGTATGTTTGACCTAAGTTTAATGGAACTAATCGCTGCATACACTGTTTTTGCCAACAAAGGTACATATATTCAACCTACTTTAATAAGTCATATTTCCGATAAATCAGGCAATCGTTTTGAAATACCTGTTGTTTCTTGGCAGGCTACTTCACCATCAATTGCCGCAGGGATTTTGGGCGCATTAAAAAATATCGCTATGGAAGATTATGGCACAGGTATGTCTTTGGCAGCAAAATATGGCTTAAAAGGGGAAGTCGCTTGCAAAACAGGGAATACAGCTACAAGCTATCATATGGCTTGGTTTACAGGGATTTGCCCTGATTTAGTTACTACTGTTTGGGTAGGTTGTGATGAGCGTAATCGAGATAGGGATAACATAGGTATATTTACTGCAATGCCTATTGTAGGAGAATGGCTAAAAAGTTTGCAGCAAGCAAACCTATTGCTTCCCCAAAACTTTGAAAAATATGAAGGGAAATTGCCTAATATGGAATGTAATCCTAATATAGCAAGTTCAAAAATCGATACAGAAGGTTGGGAATAATCTAATTACACATATTTAACACACACAATGAACAAATTTTCTATTGAATCATTCATTCAAGAAACGGCTCAAAAAGACGAAAATCGAAGTTTTTTTGAATTAGAAAAGCCGCAAATGTTGGAGCTAAACCTCAACAATCAATCTGTATGGACAAAAGCTGGTTCTATGGTTTCCTACATTGGTAATGTCCGCTTTGAGCGTCAAGGCATGATGAGTCAAGGCTTGGGCAATCTGCTCAAAAAAGCGATTTCGGGCGAAGGCACTCGTATGATGAAGGCACAAGGAACAGGACGTGTGTACGTAGCAGATGTTGGTAAAAAAATCAGAGTTCTATACTTAGAAAATGAGGCAATTTGCGTCAATGGCAATGATGTTTTGGCATACGAAGATGGAATAAAATGTGATATTACCATGCTCAAGAGTGTAGCAGGCATGATGAGTGGGGGCTTGTTTCAAGTGCGATTGAGTGGAACAGGACATATTGCTATCACCACACATGGCGACCCGCTTACGCTTGTAGTACGTGCAGGAGAGCCTGTTTTTACTGACCCTAATGCAACCGTAGCTTGGTCTGGCAGCCTTGCACCTACTATCAAAACCGATATCACCTTCAAAACCTTGATTGGACGTGGCAGTGGAGAAAGTGTTCAAATGAAGTTTGAAGGGGATGGATGGGTGCTTGTACAGCCGTATGAGGAGGTTTATATGGCGGCTTCAAATCATTAATAGCTTTTATTTGATATGCTTTTAAATAGTAAAATAAATCTTCCCGCATCTAAAAGTGAATGTAATCGTGCTTTGATATTAGCAGCTTTGTCTGCGTATCAAAGTGCGGTTTCTTTTTCCCCAGAAAACATCAAAAACATCTCACAAGCTATTGATACACAGACACTTTTGGGCATTTTACTAAATCAAGATAGCGAAATTTGGGACGCAAAAGATGCTGGCACAACTTTTCGTTTTTTGACGGCGTTTGCACTTGCTACCCAAAAAAACGTAATATTGACAGGTTCTGAACGTATGAAAGAGCGTCCTATTGCCGTTTTAGTTGAGGCTTTGCGAAGTATCGGTGCAAAGATAGATTATCTTGAAAAAGAGGGATTCCCCCCCTTACAGATTTTTGGTAGAGATTTTATTCAAACGAAAAATGAAATAAATATACGAGCAGATGTGAGTAGTCAATATATTTCGGCTTTATTAATGATTGCACCCACATTAGATAAAGGCTTGACAATGAATTTAATCGGAAAAATAGGTTCTCGTCCTTATATCAAAATGACTTTGCAACAAATGGAAGCGTTTGGCGTTGTCGCAGAGGAACATGTAAATGGGCTGCAAATGCGTGTAAATGAAGGTAGCTATCATTTTTCTGTTTTTGAAGTGGAAAATGATTGGTCTGCTGCAAGTTATGTCTATGCTTTTGCGGCTTTGGCAGAATCAGCAGAGATATTTATCCCTGGTTTGAAACAAGACTCTTTACAAGGAGATAAGGAAATTGTGGAGATTATGTCACATTTTGGGGTAGAAACTTTTTGGGAAAAAGAGGGGATAATTTTGCGAAAAAAGGCAAATTTTGTTCCTATTGAACAAAATTTGCACATAGACTTTTCCAACATTCCAGACCTTGCTCAAACGATAGCTGTAGTTGCAGCCGTTACGGGTATAAAAGTATATTTTAGCGGTTTAGAAAGCCTAAGAATCAAAGAAACGGATAGAATAGCGGCTTTGCAAACCGAATTATTAAAATTTGGAGTCCATTTTTCAGCCGTAGAAAAAGAGGTTTTTACGCTTTATGGTACATTTATTCCTAACAAAACAGAAATAAATACTTACAAAGACCATCGCATGGCAATGGCTTTTGCACCTTTGCTACTCAAAATCCCTGATTTGACTTTCGAAAACCCTGAAGTTGTAGCAAAATCTTTTCCGAATTTTTGGATTGAAGTGCGCAAATTAATGAATGTATATGTCCATGATAACTAATTTATTTCAAAACGTTTACGAAGTGCTTAAAGTTCTGCTGCTAATTCTTCATTTTTTTGTTACTACTTAGCCCAATTTTGTAAAAAGAGAAAAAAAGATTAATATTGCATCATGTCAGAACAATTGTCCACATACGCAGAATTATTTAAAAGAAAATGAGGAGCTGAAATCGAAGTTTCAGACTTGAATGTAGTCAGGTGGGTCACAAAGCAAAATACAAAATAAAAAAACAGATTCGCTATTACTCTTAGAATGTTTTCGAGACAAAAAACAGAGATTTTTCGCTTTTTCCACCAAAAAGATGCCCCTTTTGACAATAAGCAAGCCGAAGGAGACACTCGAATGTTCAAACTCAAACAGAAAATATCTGGCTGTTTTAGAACCGAAAAGGGCGCAAAAATCTTTTACGGAGTCCGTTTATATATTTCTACCCTCAAAAAAAAGGCAAAAATGTATGCGAAAATCTATGCTCCATTTTCAGAAGTCCCACTCTCAAGGTAAGCATACCCTGAGTAGTAACGAATTTTTGAGGTAAATGCCGCAAAAATATATGCAGAAAATTATGTTTTTTATGTTAATGTGCCTTCGCAGTTTTTGAAGAAGATGTGATGTTTTGGCAGATTTTCGCAGATAAAGAACGCAGATTTTTGAAGATGAGAGGTTTATCTGCAAAAATCTGCGATTCAATCTATGTAAATCTGTGAGAAACTAAATTATTTTCCCTAATTTTGCCCAAAGTTTTATATGTTTATTTCGGCTTCGCTCAATGAACATATAAAGCCTATCACTCATAAACCATACACAGCATTGCTTTCACTCATATTATTTCTGCCCCTCATGGCGATGGTATTCATGGCTCTTTTGCCCAATACTAAAGAACTGTATATCAAAATTTTAGCTTTGATTACAGCCGCTTTGCAATTAGCAGGTTTTTTAGGCATCATTTTGCCTGCTTACCAGGTTTCTTTGCAAAAAGGAAATCTTGGCATCAATAATCCCACAGCTTTTGCTTGCGCAGAAAAAGCTAATTGGATTTTAATGGACTTGGGAACAGCGGGCAAGCTCAAAATAGATTATTTTATCGCCTTAGATGGCTTGAATGTAACGATGGTTTTGCTGTCTTTGATTGTGATGCTTATCGCTGTTATTGCTGCTTGGAACATCGAAAAAAGCGTAAAATCTTTTTTTATGCTGCTCATGTTGCTCAATACCGCCATGATAGGCTGCTTTGTTGCCTTAGACTTTTTCCTTTTTTATATTTTCTATGAATTAATGCTGCTACCCATGTTTTTCTTGATAGGTTTGTGGGGCGGTGAAAGGCGAGAATATGCTGCTATGAAGTTTTTCCTTTATACTTTGGTAGGTTCTGTCTTTATTTTGTTGGTAATGGCAGGCTTGGCGTTTAGTTTTACCGATGGTACAGACATTCATACCTTAAATATGGTTAAAATGATGGAAGTTGGGGTAGATGGCAACCTATTAAACCTTGTAAAAGGCAGTATTTTCGATTTTGGTACGCAAATATGGGGCTATGATGCCCGTTTGATGGCATTTTTGGTTACTTTTATTGCTTTTGCTATCAAAGTTCCTGTCGTTCCGCTACATACCTGGCTGCCTGACGCACACGTAGAAGCACCTACTGCTATTTCGGTAATTCTGGCAGGTGTTTTGTTAAAAGTGGGAGGTTATGGTATTTTGCGTATTTGTTACGGAATTTTTCCCGAAGGTGCAACGCATTTTGCCCTTTTTATTGGTATTTTAGGCACAGTTTCCATGATTTACGGGGCATTAGTGGCGATGTCGCAAAAAGACTTAAAAGCCCTTGTTGCTTATTCTTCGGTTTCGCATTTGGGCTATACTTTGTTAGGTATGGCAAGTTTGGAGGCGGCAGGTATCAATGGTGCTGTCTTGCAATTATTCAATCATGGGCTGACCTCTGCTATGCTGTTTTTATTGGTAGGTGTTGTATATGATAGAGTTCATAATCGTGAAATCGCCTTATTTTCAGGGCTTTGGGAGAAAATGCCAAGATATTCTTTTTTTGTAATAATTGCTTTTTTTGCGTCTTTGGGTTTGCCTGGCTTCAATGCATTTGTCTCCGAATTTCTGGTATTTATGGGTGCATTTCAGTCACATAATCACGCAAACGGCTTACCCATCATCATACCTGCGATTGCGGTTTCCTCAATTGTGTTTGGCGCAGTTTATTTTTTGCGCACCTACAGAACCATGTTTTTTGGCAAATTTTCGGCAGAAGGCAGCGACTGGGACAAAAAACTGACCGATTTAACCACAAGAGAATACATTATGTTAGTTCCTTTGGCGATTATGCTGCTGTTGTTTGGCATTATGCCGCAACTTATTTTGCATCTTTCAGAAGGCAGTGTTGCAAAGTTGGTGGAATATGTGATGATGAAAAGGTAGGATTAATGTAAATATATGGCTATTAATTACTTATGTCTTTTCTTACTGTCCCATATGGACAAAATCTCGATAGAAAATAATCATATCCGATACCCATTTTTGAAATTCATGCTTTTAGCATGAATTCTTCTTAGGAAATGGGGAAATATTGTGTTTCTACCGATATTTAGCTCCTACGGGGCTTTGAAAATCACTTTTCAGCCCTTGATTCGCATTAGTTATAAAAAAAATAGGACTGCCACCTTCTCGGCGCAGTCCACAGACCATGAAAACCCCTACTATTTTTATCTTTCAGAAAGACTTATGAATACATAAGTTTCTTTCGTTGTTTAAACTTTAATATTATACTACAAAGGTATGCAAGATAAAGGTAATATCAAAATTTTTTGGGGGAAAATGATAAAAAAAATAATAAATAGTGGGAAAAATATTTTATATAACTAATAATCAACTCATTACAGCAATATTTTTTATTTCCCTTAACCTATTCATCTAAAAATGCTGTCAAAGGGCTGCTTGCAACTGCGGTAAAATGCGGTTTTACTACCTGCGATTGATACGCAATGCGTCCCGCTTCGACCGCCATCTTAAAAGCCTTTGCCATCATCACAGGGTCGCCCGCTACAGCAATTGCCGTATTTACTAATACAGCGTCTGCTCCCATTTCCATGGCTTCGGCAGCATGAGAAGGCGAACCTATCCCCGCATCTATAATCACAGGCACATTACTTTGCGCAATGATAATCTCTAACATGTCTCTCATGCGCAAACCTTTGGCACTGCCAATGGGTGCAGCAAGTGGCATAACAGCCTGAATACCAATATCTTCAAGCCTTTTGCATAAAACAGGGTCTGCATGAATATAAGGCAAAACTACAAAACCAAGTTTTACCAACTCTGCTGCGGCTTTCAACGTTTCTATCGGGTCAGGCATCAAATATTTGGGGTCAGGGTGAATTTCTAACTTTACCCAATTTGTTTCTAAGGCTTCTCTCGCCAATTCTGCAGCAAATACCGCCTCTTTTGCAGTTCTCACACCTGATGTATTCGGTAGAAGATGAATATGTGCATGACGAAGATGTTGTAATATGTCGTCATGGTCGTTTTTAAGGTCTATCCTTTTCAAAGCTACTGTAACTAATTGAGATTCAGAAGCTAATAAGGCTGTCTCCATTTCTAAAGCGGAACGAAACTTACCAGTACCTGTAAAAAGACGAGATTGAAATGTTTTGTCTGCGATTTGTAACATATTTTTTAATTGTTTAGATTCTCGCAGATTAAGCGATTTTTTGCATTAATCTACGGTTAAATCTGTGGAAATCTGCGTGAACCTGGATACTTTATTGTATTTAACTTCCTAATCATAATATCCCCTCATTATTTATCTGCGAAGTCTGCCCATATCAGCGAAAACTGCGAGACAAAGGTACACATTTTCCTACACTCTCCCCTACCCTTTTGTAACATTTTATTTATCACTACGACTTACTTAATGATATTTTTCATACAATACACTTTTTCATATACTTTTCAAAATGAATTTTTTTAAAACATTTTTAGCCGCTTTTCTGGCAATTTTTGCAGTGTTTTTTGCGGTCATACTTATTTTTGGTTTAAGCATTGCAGGCATCATAGGCTCTGCTAGTTCTTCTGAAAAAGCCCTTATTAAAGACAAATCTGTGTTACAACTAAAAATGGGCGGTGAGTTAGTAGAAAATGCAGCAAGTGAAGATTTTGACTTAGAGAAATTTATACCTGGCGGCTCTGCTGCTTCAAAAACAGGA
This sequence comes from Bacteroidota bacterium, assembly GCA_013298365.1. Classification (GTDB taxonomy): domain Bacteria; phylum Bacteroidota; class Bacteroidia; order J057; family J057; genus JAAFHL01. The sequence goes on from JAAFHL010000013.1 coordinate 8,979, forward strand.
CTTTACCAAACGATTCAAGCGATTCGTGCTGCAAAAGATGACGAAAAAATACAAGGTATTTATCTTTCCTTAGACCCTACAATGACAGGCGGATGGGCATCTTTGAAGGCTATTAGAGACGAATTATTGGAATTTAAAAAAGCCAAAAAATTCATTTTCTCCTACGCTGAAATGTATTCTGAAAAAATGTACTACCTCGCAAGCACTGCGGATAAAATCTATATGCCTGCATCGGGCATGATAGAGTTCAATGGTTTGGCGACAAATCCTATGTTTTATACGGGTATGTTTGAAAAATTAGAATTAGAACCTAAGATTTTTCGGGTAGGAAAATTCAAATCGGGCGTAGAACCTTATTTGCTTAAACAAATGAGCGAAGAAAACAAGCTGCAAGTACATGAATTTTTAGATGATATATGGGAGGTTTTTGCAAATGATGTAGCAGCATCTCGCAATATTTCTCGTGAAGAAGTAGATAACATTGCTACAAACTTCGTATTCGGGCAAGGAGATGCCGCAAAAAAAGCGAAATTAGTTGATGAATTGGTGACAGAACAAAGTGTTTGGAACGCAATTAGAGAAAAAACAGGCTTGGAAAAAGACGATAAAATGCGTTTTGTTTCCCTCAAAAACTATATGACAACGGTGGAAGATAAGAATGAAGATGCCAAAAATAAAATTGCGATTATCTTTGCTGATGGCGAAATTCGTTCTGGAAAAGGCAGCGATGGCGTAGTCGGTTCTGAAACAATTGTGGAGGAATTTCGTAAAGCTCGTGAGGATAAAAACGTGAAAGCCATTGTATTACGTGTAAATAGTCCTGGTGGAAGTGCTTTGGCTTCTGACATTATGACAGAGGAAATTAAATTGACAAAAAAAGAAAAACCGATTGTGGTTTCTATGGGAGACTTAGCAGCTTCGGGCGGTTATTATATTTCTGCATATGGAGACTATATTTTTGCCGAAAAAAATACTATCACAGGTTCTATTGGCATTTATGGCATTTTGTTTAATACCCAAAAAATGTTTAACAATAAATTGGGGCTAACTTTTGACAATGTAGAGACACATGCAAATGCCGATTTCTTGAATCCAAATTTACCTTCTGATAAGTTTCATGATTCTTTGATGCAACGTTATATCAACTTAGGTTATGGAGATTTCTTAAATGTAGTCAAAACAGGTAGAAAATTCGCAGACTCGCTCGAAGTAGATAAAATTGCACAAGGGCGTGTATGGTCTGGCAAAGATGCGATAGGGATAAAATTGATTGATGGTTTTGGCAACTTGGATTCTGCTATTTTCAAGGCGGCAAAATTGGCTAATCTCGCTGATAATGATTATCGTTTAGAGTTAATGCCGAAAAAGAAAAATCAGTTGGAATCTATTTTTGAAAAAACAAGTGATGCAGCATTCAATCGTTGGGCAAAACAACAACCGATGTATGAAGAAATAAAGGCTTTAGAGGCGGTTAAACAGCATTTTCCACAAAGTGGTACATATATGTTGATGCCCTATTCATTGGAGATTCAATAAGTTAGGATTCGTATTTTCCCAATCACCCATTCTGTAAGAATCCAGAAAGTTTTGCTATTAAATCCTTGTTTGCAGATTCTTACAGAATGAGATTTTTTAACTTAAAAAACGTGTCAAGTTTTGGAAACTTGACACGTTTTTCATACATATAAACCGCTATTTTACAAGAATTTATTCAATTTTTCTTTTGCAGCCTCCGCCAATTCGTCTATTTTATCGGTAATTTTCTCTTTAATATCCTCTATTTTTTCCTTGCCTTTCATCTGCAACTCGTCAAATTTTTCGGTTGCTTTTTCTTTAAATTCGTTTGCACGTTCTTTAATTTCCTCTGCCTTTTCTTTGATACTATCCATCGTATCTTTTTCTTCTACCACAGGCTCTGCTGTCGCTTCTACATTTGCTACTGCTGAAGTCTCTACAACTTCTGCAACAATTTCTTCTACATTTTTAATTTCGTCTGCCATAACAATGATAAGTTAATTAAGTGATAAAGTTTATCCATTCCTAAATGGATTTTTAAAACACCTACCCTTAACGTATTTGCCGCAAGAAAGTTCGATTTTTTTAGAATGATTTTGAAAAGGAAAGCAATGTTCTTAATCTCAACGCATTTTTTCCTGTCTCTGCCTGACTTACCCAAAAAGGGAAATCCGCCCGAACGGTGATAAGTTCTTTTTCGGAACGAGGAAATGCCAAAGTAAAAACCGTACCTAAACCTATATCTTGACGATAATTGCTCCAAGTAATTGGTGCAAAAGCCCGCACAGAATTTGCATTTTTGCCCACAACACCACCGTCATAAAAAAGATAGGTTCTAAAATCTAATATTCTTTTCGCAATAAAACCTAGATTCAACGGAATCCATTGATTAAAATCACATTCGATATTGATAGCTGCCCCCGAACTACCATACACATCAGTGCTATCCGTAAGCGTATGTGCTGCGTAGCCTCTCAGATTTAAACCACCTCCCATAAAGGAAAGTGGCAACGGAGCTAAACCTCTCGCACGATAAAAACCATTGTCAAACATTTCTTCAGGACTTGCGCCTGCTATATACAAAGCCGACTCGTTAGGCGTATTGCCTATGCCATATCTACCAAACATACGGGTATGAAATTGGAATTTAGCTGCCTGAAAAGTATGAGTATTTGTGAAAGACAAAAAACCATATTGCGACTGCGAACCTACGGAAGAAGCCCTTGCCGAAATATCTATTTTTCCATTTCCAAAAGAAATCGGATAGGTTTGTTCGTAACCTACGATGATAAAAGCATTTGTTTTACCTGTGTTCCAATGTTCAGGCTGTTGTAGGTAATCGCTGTATGCCATTTTAGGGCGATACAAAAACGTATATTTTGCATACAATCTGCGATAAATATCATCATGATAGGTTTTTTGAGGAATTTTAAAAGAAATTTCTCCCCCATGTTTGTGCAAACCATCTCTAAAAGTACTAAATAGCCCCATTTCAGACGCTTTGCCCCATGATTTTATGGGCGTATAGTATCGAAAATCATAACTAATTTTATGAAAATCATCTTCATATTGCGCTAAATCTGCATTTGATGAAGCCACTTTTCCCAAGCCTGTATTAAACCAAAAACCAATATGCAGACGATGAAAATCTCGCATATAATTGCCATCAGTAACGAAACCTGTTTGCAGCCCACTATATCCATTCCACCAAACAGAAGCTCGAGTAGAAAGGTCATAGTTTTCCCATGTTCCCAAAATGCTGTACTTGGGATATAAATTAAACTTCCATTTCAGCGGCACACGCTGCCGATTATTGAGTAAATTGACATCTGCCAACACATTTTGTGGGTCAATGATTACATTTCTGACTCGATTCGGAATCACAACCGTATATTCAGGATTCAAATCGCCCCGAGCAGACCACTTGGGCAAAATACGGGCGGAGGTATCTACTTTGATAAACTCTGTGTTAGGAATATGATATTTTATATTTCCTTCATTTGTAACTGCCACAAAATCAATGGGCATTTGCATGGTGCCTTTGCGAGCAAAAGTAATAGAGGTTTTGCCATCGGGTAGCGCATGAACGCCTTTTACGCTATAATCAATGTATTTATCGGTATCTAACCACTGGTCAAAAAACCAATTTAGGTCGCTATGCGTAAATTCGATAATTGTTTGCCGAAAATCTTCGGGATAGGGGTGTTTGAGCTTCCATTTATTAAAATAAAAACGCAAAGAATTGAGAAATAACTGGTCGCCCAACACATAACGCAAATTATATAACATGACCGCTGTTTTTGAGTAAACCTGCCCATATTCTGGGCTATTTCCCTTTGCCCCAAAGTCGTCTGAATGTGTATTTAACACGCCATCATCGCCATGAACTGCCGCTTCTAAATACGGACCATACGCATCAAAATGCCTTGTCGTGATTTTCCCTACCATCTTTTGCATGTTCTCCAATTCGGGCGGATATTTGCCAACCACCTTTTCCATTGCCCAAACGGTGAGAAACTGCGTAAATCCTTCATCTAAAAAGGCACGATAGGTTTCATTATTGCCCACCATACCATAAAACCAATTATGCCCAATTTCATGCGCTAACAAACCATAATAGCCAGGTGAAGCACCACCATCTAAGGTAAGCATCGGATATTCCATGCCGTCATCAGCATCAGCAACCACCATTTTGGGATACATATATTTCCCAATATCATTGTTATACACATTGATAAATTTTGCTGTATATTCTGCTGCATCTAACCAACTCCCTGCATTTCGCTCTCTCACCATCGCAATACAACGTGTTTCCCCTATTTTTGCTTCATTTCTGCGATAAGTAGGGTCAGCAGTGAAGGCAAAATCATGTACATTTGTGGCATGATATATCCAACATTTTGTTTTTGTATCATCTTTGGGAAAAAGCTCTTTTGCCTCATCGCCTGTTTTTTTATGGGCAAAAAGACTCATATCTATCAAACGCTTCAAAGTATCGGGCAAAACAGTAGATTCATTTTTAAGTTCTCCTGTAGCCTCCACGATATAATAGCTTGGAAATGTGAGATGTACATCAAACGAGCCAAAGTCCCCATAGAACTCATTTCCGAGATGTTGGTCAAGGCACCAACGAAATTTGCGGTCATATACGGCTACTCGGGGATACCAATGTGTGCCGTCATAATGTGCTACCTCATAAACGCTATTGTCCGTAGCACGCACCTTCTCCATGATTTTTTTCATGCGGCGTTTATCTCCGCCTTTTTCCGAAAAATACGTAGCAAATTCTATGTCAATCGTAGTATTCTCCCCTGCCAACAAAGGACGGTCTAAATACACTTTCATCAAGGTATTATCTATCTCAAATTTCAAATTTTTATTATCTTGCATGACATATATAATGTCATTCCCTTTTCCAGCATCGCCATTCTTGCCATACGAGATTTTTTCGCCTTTGGCAGAAGAAAGTTTATCCAAATTACTGTTGGGCGTAAACGCATTTTGATACAAATGAAAATACAAAACCTCCAATTTGTCAGGGGAATTGTTGCGATATACAAGGGTCTCAATCCCTTCAATCATGTCTTTATCAGGCACAATATTGGCGAGAATTTTGTAATGCACATCTTGCTGCCAATAATCAGCAAAGGGCTTGCGTCTTTTCCAATAATAGGGATTTTCTTGTGCAATGTATTGTGACGAAGACAAGTAATAAGAATCGTCCTTTCGCCACTTTTTTTGCGCCTTTATCTCTACAATACAAAGAATTAATAATATGAATAAGTGAAAATATTTCATGTTCGCTTGTGTTTTGTGCCAAAATTACACAAACTGCACATTTCTATGACATAAATATTTTCAGTTTTACATATATTGGTAGGAAAGCGTATTTTGTGCAAGATAGTTTTATGTCAAAATGTGGAAAATTTATGCACTTATTTTATACTTGAAAAACTTTATCTGTTTGACCAACAATGCTTATTAAGCTTGCTGTTTTGCTTGTGTCTGTGATTTTCATATTTGTAACAAAAAGCTTTTCTATTTTTCATCTGTCGTTGTGGGTGTCGTCTTGCGACTAAAACACCTACAACAGCGAAAAACGATATAATAAAAATAAAATATTTTTTGTTTTATAAAAAAAATCCTATATTGAGGCCGTTCTTGTTATCTCTGCTGTTTTACCATAACAAGTACCTATTTTATTTTTATAATTATAAAAAACTGATTAATAGTTTTTTATATTTTCATCTTACCGTTTTATTATTTATCTTTTGTACCATCCAACACAGTACAGACACACATCAAAACCCGCTTCTCTTGCAAGAAGCCACGCATCTGACACAGACACACGAGTCTGTGGCGACACCTCTGTTAAATCCTACATGTATGTGTAGGAAGGGGGTATTTCGAAGGATTTTTGCCTTAATGTTGGGAATCTTATACACTTTGATGTACTTACCTGCACAAACAAATGAAGATATGTATTTTACTCCAGATGGCATATTTGACACCTTGTATGATGACATGGGCAATCACTATGGCATCAATGAGTTAATTGTTTCGCCTGCCACAGGTGGCACAGGAGGTGGCATGAACACAGAAGGCGGCACAACGGACTATAGCTGTGATTGTGGCGGCTATTTTGAGTTGTATTATGAAGCAGGGAGCGGCATGGAAATACTCAGTAATGCCACACATGCAGCAAGACGAGCCGTTTTGTGCCAAGTGATGTGCGATTTGTCGGCGTTTATTGTGCCTGCAAATGCGAATACAAAAGTGAAGATACATGTAAGGAGTATGAGTGCTTTGTATGGCACAAATACCCCCCCTATTAGTGTAGGGTCGGGGTATTATTGTATCGAACCTTTTTTGAATACATTAGGAAGCATCGTAGATAATCAAGTTTGGCGTACCATTAATTCAGGAACAGATGCTTATCAAGGTTTTGGCAATCCTTTTACTTCCATTACCTTTCCATTTGTAGGTACTGCAACAGGTGCAATGTTTTATTCGCATGGTTTTATTGCCTTTGATTTTGATAACTATAATTGGAATACTGACCTTGCAACAAATCCTACAACAGGAGACTACGACTTATATACCATTGCATTAAGAGAGATGTTGCAAACTTTGGGCTTGGCTTCAGGTATTGATGCGCAAATGCCAACTTATGCCCATTCTCAAATTCAGGGGCGATATACTCGATATGATAAATTTTTGAAGACATCGCCAAACCTTAGCACAAATGCCAATATTCCTTTAATCAATAATACGGGACAATGCGGGCAGATGTATAACTATTCATGGTATAATTTTGCACCTACTCCTCAACTTACGCCTGCTATCGGTAATGAATGTACAATATGGTTTCGAGGAAATGTGAATCAAGCAGTGCATAGCACCAGTAATAATAGTGTAGGAAAGCGATTTGGCTATTTTGAAGATTTATGTCATGCGCCCAATCAAGAATATGCTTACTATGTCAATTCGGAAGGGGAAACAACGGGACTTATGAAGCGTTTTCCGAAACTTGAAGAGCGAATAGCTTTATGTGATATTGGCTATACAACAACAAATGTATATGGCGTAGTTGGTAATATTAACCTTAATTATCATCAATACGAAGGATTAACTTGTCATGGGGGGCGTGTTGCAGGGGTAAATGATGGCATTAATTCTCAAAATGGCGGCGGGTTTACTTTTGTGTTTTCTTCGCAAAATACTACCCCTTTTACGCTCAATCTTACAGGTGTTGATATTCTAAACAATGATTTTTGTCCGAATCCTGCCAATTTACGGTTTGAGTGTTTGGAAGTAATTGCAGGAGGCTTAACGCTAAATACAACGGCTGGCGATATAAATACGCCCTTGGTATGGACAAATCCCTCTGGCGGTGCGGGTGGCTTGGCAAATAGTGCGGGGCTAATTTTATTGCGTTATGTGCCTTATGATATTTCTACGGGAATAAGGGGCAATATTACCTATATTTATGCTTTTGTGCAAGTAGGTAATTGTAATATCACTACGATTTGCCCTAATATTATTAGTGATGGTGGATTTGAGGGAAGTATAGGTTGTGGAGCTTTTGGTCCTTCGGCACCCCCTACTCCTACACCTCCTATGGTAAATTGTTGGAATGCCATAAGAACACCTGATATATATGAACGTAACTGTACTAATAATGGAGGTACATTCAATATACCTACTAATACATCGGGTGTTGCATTTGAATCACATGATGGATTACCAAACAATCATTTTTCAGGTATGTGGGGAAGCAGAAGCTTTTTTCCTTCGGGACAAACAACTACTTGGTGGGAGGGAATGAATCAACCCTTATTTATCCCAATGATGAGTGGACAAAGCTATAAACTTTCTTTTTGGGCGCAAGTAAATACAAATTGGATTGCGCCTAATTTTACCAATCCTGTCATTAATAATCAACCTGCATATCTTGATTTTCTCATTGGAAATGGTCTCATATTTTCAGGAACAGTTAATACCATCAATACGTCTCTCTTGATAGATGGTGTGCCATCAAATCAATCACTTGCACCACTCATGATTAGTAATATTCCTGCGCCCCTGGCGAATAATACAAATGGGTGGCATCATTATGAGATATTTTTTACAACAACCAATGTATTTAATATGGGGAATGGCAATTTTGATATATGGTTTAATCCTACAAATATTGGCACAGCATTTTTCCCTGGACAAAATGCTTCTGTTTATGTTTTCTTAGATGATTTTTCGATAACATGGACCAATATTTCTACCGCATTAAACATTCCTACTGCTTTTTGCGGTACAAATGGACTTATTAGCCTCAATCAATTTGCGACACAAACGGGCGGACAATTTTTTATAAATAATCAGCCTGTAACTCCTATAAATGGGCAATCCTACTTTGACCCTGCTATTTGGGGAACAACGGGCAATTTCATTATCACTTATACATTTACCGACCCTAATGGCTGCAACCTAAGTGCGCAAGATACCTTGGTATTGGCAGAAGCCCTTGAAATTACCAAAACGGCAGACGCTACTACCTATCAAACGGGAGATGAAGTTACATATAGTATTGTCGTTACAAATCCTAATACAAATACAACAAGCTTTCAAGGTTTGACCATTACAGACTTGCTTCCTACGCAATTAGAGGCAAACACCGCTGCGGTTGGCGGAAATAGCAATTTGGGTATGACAGTAACAAATGGAGAAATAACAAGTGATATTTTTGCTTTGGCACCTGGACAAAGTATATTGCTGGAATTTACTGTTAGGGTGTTAGAAAATGCAACGAGTTGCTCCGAAAAAGTTACTAATACAGCGACTGTAAGTGATGGAAGTTGTGCTTTTTCTGCCTCAACATCTATTTCAATTATCCCATCAGGCTATGATTTGTTTTCGGGAAATGTGACTTCTTACGACCTTCAATTATTCTATAATGGCGCACCAGTTAATTACCTTACCCCCATTTTAGGAAAAAATATCTATATTGATGGCACTTTATCTGTTATACAAGATTATGCCATAGCATTTCATAATTGTGATATTCTTTTTTCTGGTGGAAGCAGTATTATTGTAAACGGAAGTGTTGCATCTTCTTTTTCAGCGATTGCATTAGAATCACATGCAACTACTTTTCATTCGTGTGATACTATGTGGAAAGGGATTACTTTGATGCCAGGAAGTGGTTCCGTTATGTTTGGACTTACAGTCTTTGCATTGAATGATGGTTCTCAAATACAAGATGCTGAGTGTGGTATTTCTTTTGGGCCTAATTGTGCAGTTAGTATCAATAATGGCTGCCGTTTTGATAGAAATGTGATTGCAATAAAAGGCTATGATAACCCAGGCACTTGGTTTGATGTGAATAATACGCAGTTTGATGGCGCAGGTCCATTTCTCCCTCCTTATATAGGACAATTAGCCTTGCCTGGCAATACAGGTTTTGTTGGGATTTCTCTATTTAATATTACACATTTTCACACAAATAGTGGCAACCTCAACACTTTCAAAAACCTAAACATGGGGATTCAGCTTGCCAAAACCAACGCAGACATCAAGCTCTGCCAATTTGAAAATATCCACAAAGACCCTTTTTACAATACTTGGGGAAATAATGGTGGAGGTGCAGGGATATACGGTTTGGGAACGGGTATCCCTTATCAACTCAATCAAACAGGATATGGCGTAACGCCTACTTTTGACAAGTGCGATATAGGCATTTTTACGCACAGAATGAACGCAGATATTAGTCAAAATACCATGAAAAATATGTATATAGGGACTCAAACCCGTAATTCTGCCTTCCGAAAAGTGAAAATCTATGACAATAATATTCAGACCACAGGCGGCGGTATTGTATTGGAAAACAATGCTTGGGCAAATTGGATTCAGATTGAAAACAATGACATTACATTAGGCAATCCTAATCTCAATCAATGGATGGGTTTTTATGGGATATATGGCACAGATGGCATCCCGACTACAAGTACTTCGTATGGTACTTCTTGGAACCTGTTTTTGGTAAACAATCGAATCAAGGTAGGGAGAGCTTTGGCAGGTATCTATTTCAATGGGGTACCGCTTGCAGATGTGTATAGCAACCGCATTACCTTTGACGACAACACAAACTGGACAAGCAGACGAGGCATTGCCTTAGAAAATGCCCACCGAAACTATCTGCATTGCAACCAAGTAAACGACCCAGGTGTAGCGGCTATCATAGGCTACAGCCCAGAAATAGCAAGTGGCGACCCTTATCAGAGTGCCTATTATACAAGCATGAGTGTAAAGAATACCTTTGAGGGGAATCATTCGCATGATACCTATTATGGCTTTCGCTTTATGGGAGCTTGTAATAATACGGATTTTAAAGCGAATGATATTTATGAGCATGAGAATGGGTTGTATGTAGATGGGGTGTTTAGTAATCAAGGTATTAGTAATGCTGGAACTAATCCTGGTTATGATAATGGAAATCATTGGTTAGGTGCTTATTTGGGCGCAAGGCTGGCAGCTAACAATATTGGGAATTATACTGCTTCCAAAATATATTCAAGTACTCCTCCGCCATTATTAAAAAGAAATCCGCAGTCTGGATGGATAATTCCACTAAGTACTCCTTATAATACTTTTTCAACAAACTGTGCTATTCCAACTCCTATTGCTCCGCCAAACGATAGCAGCAATTTCAATAATTTAGACTATTTAGTAGCTTCGGATTCGCTTATATCGCCCATCTATCCACAGGAAACAAAATGGCAAATGGAAAAAGAATTATATGAGAGAATCATAGCAGATAGCATAGATGTAAGTAATGATTCTTTGATGCGTTCTTTTGTTGATTCAAAAGCTCAAAGCCCTATTGAAAGTTTCAGAAATGTATCAGCAAATTATAGAGACTTACATCAAGAAAATCCTTTGAGAGATTCGTTAGAAATCGTTATCCAAAATATTCTATCTCAGCTCAAATACAATGATTCTCTGTTGTCAATAGGTGGAGACAGCGCACTTATTTATTCACAAAATGATAGTTTACATGCCATAATTGCTACTAATACCTCAAATTTGGAGGAGATAACTTCTAACCAAAAAGTGAATGACTCAACTTCAAGAGTACAAATTCTTACGCAAAATGGCTTAATAGATGTAACAGAAATCTATGAAGAAAATGAACAAATCGTAAATGATATATATTTTAGGACTATAGCTGCGGATAATTATGATTTTACGCAAGACCAACTCACTAATTTAGCTTCTGTTGCCTACCAGTGCCCCCTTGCTGGCGGAGCAGCAGTATATCGTGCCAGAGGTATGTATCAATCAGCTACAGGATTTGTCTTTTTTGATGATACCGACTTGTGCCAACAACAAAATATTAATTGGAGAAAGGCAGCAACTATAACTTCTAAAACAGATGTTATTTCTATCTATCCCAACCCTGTTGATAATATGCTTACTTTCAGCTTTGGTACAGCATACGCAGAAAAAGTAGTATTTATTTGCAATGCTATGGGACAAAAAATAATAGAATTTAAACTGCCTAAAGACAATCAAAATACTTTTACTATTTCTGTCAGTGATTTAGCAACAGGGTTTTATTTTGTGAAAGTAGGAGATGATTTTAATCAAAAACTTGTCATTCAACATTAATTAGGCGGAGCCTTACAGTAAATTATACTGTAAGGCTCTTTTATTTACAAAATATCATGAAAAATATAATATTTATCATTTACATTATATCAAGTATTAATTTACAGTCCCAAAATAAAGGGTATGACAATCCTTGGTTAATTGGTAATGGACCCGATAGTAGTGCAATTAGTCTTAATTTTTGGGGAGATAGTATCAAAATTACTCATCACTTAAGAAATACAGGACTAAGCGAAGGAACTGCCTCAATATCAGATTCTATGAGAAACCTATTATTCTATACAAATGGATTTACCGTTTGTAATAAAAATAATGACACTATGGGAGGAGGACATTTATTGGTACAAAATGAATTTGTAAACGCCTATAAAACGAATGGCTTACCATACGCTTATGCACTTAGTATTATCCCCAACCCCAAAAAAGCAGGGCAATACTACCTATTTCATCAATTAGTTGATGAAGATATAAATATGTTATATTGGTATAGAGGCTATAAATTACTCTATTCGCTCATAGATATGAATGTAAATGGAGGCAACGGTTACGTGGTACAAAAAGCGGTGCCTATTTACCAAGACACTATTGCGCTGATGAGTATGGCTGCTGTTAAACATGCAAATGGCAAAGATTGGTGGCTAACGGTTTCTAATTGGCGCGGAAATGAGGTATTTATGTTTTTGGTAAATGAAAATGGGATTTCTCCACCTATTATTCAAAAAATAGGACAACTTTTTTCTATTTATGCACCACTAAACCAAACCTATCAAGACGATTCTGGACCTACATTTTTCTCACAAGATGGCTCTAAGCTCATTAGAGGCAATTATACAGAAGGCATAAGAATCTATGATTTTGATAGGTGTACAGGACTAATAAGTAATCCTATTCTTATTCCCTGCCCTAACGAACAATGGGGCTGGGGGCTTGCACTTTCTCCCAACGGGCGTTTTTTGTATCAATCCAATGTAGTGAAATTATATCAATATGATATGTGGGCTACGGATATAGCGGCTTCAAAAATGCTTATTGCCAATTATGATGGCTACGCTACACCGCCTGGGTCTGCATTTCAAACACTGTTTTATAATATGTCGCTTGCACCAAATGAAAAAATATATATGACATCTGGCAATGGCGTAAAATGCTTGCATGTTATCAATAATCCTGATAGCTTGGGATTAGCGTGTGATTTTGTACAACATGGATTAATGTTGCCTTGTTACAACAATAATACTATCCCCACTCCTCCCAACTACTATCTTGGGGCTACTACCAATCCTTGTTATGGGGTTGATAAGGAAGAAGGAATAAGGGATAAGGAAATATCTGTATATCCCAATCCTGCGCAAGATAAAATCTATCTGGAAATGCCTATTTCTACGCAAGCAGCTACTTTTTTGCTCTATGATATATCGGGGAAAGAGGTGTTAAAGCAAAATATAGTAGGCAGCAAAGAAAGTATTTTTGTAGGAAAGTTGGCAAAAGATATGTATTTTTACGAAGTAATAAGCAACAAACAACAAAATTATGGAAAACTTATGATTGAGTAGCATTTGGTTTTTCTAAGGGGTTCAAACTTTCCAAAAGTTTGAACCCCTACAAAGAGAAACTGAAAATCAGGACAGTAATCCACACAAATAGGCAACATTAGTTCCGAAGTTACCCCATAAATATTGGTTGCTGTAACAGAATAGCAATCTGCAAAATATTGTGGGCTTATGGTATAATCTATGGTAAATGTTGTATCAGCAGACTTGACACAGGCACATAAGAACCATCGTCCTTACTCTTTTATCAAACGCTTTGTAGCTATCAACTGCCCTTCCGCAGCTATTTTGACAAAGTACATGCCTTGTGCCAAATTTTCGGTAGAAAGAAAAAGCGTATGACTGCCATTTGTTAGCAAAGTATTTTGCATATCAATACGTTGTCCAATCGTATTCAAGATTTCTACTTGTATATTTGCTTTTTCTTTTAAGTCTATGTTGAAAGAAGTTTTATCTTGTGTAGGATTCGGATACAATGCAGAGATATTACTCACAAAAACATTTTCTATCGCTAAAACACTCATATTCAAGGTATCGCAATGTGTAGCTGTACAACCCGTTGCATCAACAATGAGCAGGCAAACCGTATAGACACCACTTTGTGTATATGTGTGTGTAGGATTTTGTTGTACCGAATTTGTACCATCACCAAAAGACCATGTATAATTATAACCTGGCGTTCCAGTAGCTATTCCCCCAAAATTCACACCGCCTGTTGTACCATTTATTTGATAGGTGAAAGCAGCAGCACAGTTTCCTGTGGCATTAGGAATCGTAATAATTTGGCAAGTAGTGTCAGTACAGCCATTTTGTGTGTTTAATATATATAAACAGATAGTATAGATACCTGGTACATTAAAGGTTTGTGTAGGATTATAAGCATTGCTTGTGTTTCCATTTCCAAATATCCATGTATAAGTCATGGTATTAGGCGTACCTCCAGTAGATGTGTTATTGAAACTTAGCACATTTCCATTCAAAGTATAGGTGTAAGAAGCTGTACAAGTTGGCGTTGTACCTACATTTATATAGATAGAATCGCAATAAGTACTTTGACAACCAGTGCTATCATAGATAAAAAGACATACATTATACCAACCTGTTTGTGTATAGGTATGTGTAGGGTGTTGTACTGAACTTGTTTGTCCATTTCCAAAATTCCAGTTACTAAAATAGCCGCTTGGGGTAGATTGATTTTGAAAACTTACTACGCCCCCATTTACGCCAGCGGTAAAATATGCTTGACAAGGATTTCCCCCAGTGCCTGCAATAGTAAGATATTGACAGGTACTGTCTATACAAACGCCCGTACTTGTTTGTGTGTAAATATACAGACATACATAATATATTGTAAGTGAGGTATTTGTATAGGTATGCGTAGGATTTATGGCAGAAGAAGCTGTGCCATCGCCAAAGTTCCAAGAGTAAGTTGTGTTGTTATTCACCCCCGTAGAAGTATTGGAAAATGCCGCCGTAGTTCCACTTGCAGTAGCCACAAAATCGGCTTGACAAGTGCTTGTTACACTAATAGAAAGGGTATCACAATATGTATCTATACAACCTGTAAGCGAGTCTGAAACGGTTAAGCAAACAGAATAAGCACCTGATTGTGCGTAGGTTACATTTGGATTCATGGCACTACTGGTTTGCCCGTTTCCAAAGTCCCAAAAATAAGACGTTCCGCCTTGTGATTGATTTTGGAAGGAAGCCGTTGCACCATTGATACTTGAGGTAAAATAGGCTTGACAACCCCCACTACTGCCACTACAAATTTGAAAATTCGCAACCGCAGGATTCGGTCCATTATTGAAATAAACAACGGTATAGCTTAATGTATTGCCATTACAATCATTTGTGGTAACAACAAAAGCAATTTGTGGAACAGTAGATGGAACATTTATTGCATCTGAATAAAAGCCTACCATGTTTGTCATTACAGTGTTAGTGTATGGAAAACTTGGCGTAGTAGAGTTAATCGAAACCGAATGATTTGCGATAGGAGAAGCTGTACCTGCGTCTGTTACATACCCTTGAATGGTAAATAATTGCGCTGAAACCCAAAACGGAATAAGTAAAGTGAGGAAAAACAGTAAATTTTTCATAATAGAAAATATTAAAAATGGATAAGGAAAAATAATTTCACCTAAATGATTTCTTTTCCTTTGGTTGTGAATACAAAAATATACGCTTTTTTTTGATTATACAAAGTAGGTAAAATAACATCTTACCTGTTCAATGAGAAAATAAAAACATAAAGTATTTATTATTAACTATTTAAACTAAGATAATAAGCGTTATATACACACATAAAAAAGGCTTAAACGGTTGTTTTTTCCGTTTAATCGGTTGCGAATTTCCCCAATAAATTACTTGCTTCCCTGTATATTTGTTGTAAAAAGTGGTAGATTACAAAAAACTGTCACTTTTTTATTAACCTAAAAAGCGTAGGACGTACTTTCACAAGCACGTCCTACTTACAAGGGAAACTATTACATCTTAATTATTTGTTTACCACAATTTTACTTTCCAAAACGTTATTATTAAACAATAAACGTACAAAATAAACGCCATTGCTAATATTGTCTAAGCGAATTGCTTGTACTGATTCACCTGTTTGTAGGGCAATATTTTGGCTGTAAACATTTTGACCCATTACATTGAAAATTATCAATTTTGCATCTGTATCAGCCTCATTATTTTGAATATTAAGTTCAAATACGCCATTATTCGGATTAGGAATAACATTCATATTTATCAAACGTGCTGCTTCATTCACAAATTCGATGCTACTGCCATTTTGCCCTGAAGTACCAACAGAAGGAGCCGTAACAGAAGCTACACAAAGTGTATCAGATGCATTTGTACAACCACTTGTGTTGCTCACTCTTGTATTGTAGCAACCTACTGTGATAGCTGTATAAGTAGCAGCAGTTGCGCCAGAAATCGCTACTCCATTTTTGAACCACTGATTACCTGTTGCTGTATTAGAAGTAAATACTAAGCCATTACGTGTAATCGTAGGTGTAGCAGGTACTGCATTAGCTGTTACTGTTACAGCACTAGAAGTTTTTACACATCCTGTTGTTGTATTTGTTACTTTTACAGTATAGCTACCTGTTGTATTTGCTGTGTAAGCAACATTTGTTGCGCCAGCGATATTGCTCGTTGCTTTTCTCCATTGATAAGCTAAACCTGTACCTATATTTCCATTTAAGCTTACATTGTTTCCTAAACAAAATGCAAGCGAACCTCCTGCTGTGATAGTAGCTGTAGGAAGCGGATTTACGGTAATAGCCGTTCCATTAGAAGTACATGCACCTACTCTTACGGTGTAATTACCTGATGTAGTTGTTGCGTAATTAATATTTGTAGCACCTGACACAGCCGTTCCATTGTTAAACCATTGATAACTACTTCCTGTTGAAGCGGTCAATGATACTGATACACCTGTACATACAGTTGTTGCACTTGCTGTGATAGCAGCTGTTGTTTGGGCAGAAATTCCTAATGAACTTGATATTACTGAACAGCCTGATTTTGTTGCTTTTGCATAGTAGCTACCACTTGTAGGAGCTGAATAGGTTGCGGCAATAGCCCCTGAAATGATTTGTCCATTTCTGTACCACTCGTAAGTAGCACCTGTGATGGTAGTTGATGTCAAAACTACCGGGGTCAAGCCGCAGATAATACCTGTATTGCTTGCAGTTGCTACCAAAGACAAGTTAGTTGCAACTACTGTGGCTGCCGCAGAAGTTGTTGTGCAGCCTGTTGTATTATTTGCAATATCTACGGTGTATGAACCACCTGATGTTGCACTGTATGTACTTGCTGTTGCACCTGGGATTGCAGAACCGCCTTGATTCCATTGGTAACTTATACCTGTACCTGCTGTTGCCGACAAAGTAGTAGCACTTCCATTACAAACGGTTAAAGTACCTGTGATAGCTGCGGTAGGGTTTACATTTGCGGTTACAGTTGTTGTGCTAGAATTACCCACACAACCATTTTTCGTTACTCTCAAAGAATAAGCACCTGATGTAGTTGCATTGAGGAAAGGCGTTGTTCCACCAGAAACATTCACGCCATTATTCAACCATTGATAGCTAACGCCTGCTGTATTGCTACTACCTGTCAATAAAGCAGAACCCCCTGTACAGAAAGTAGTTGCACCACTTACAGACACAGTTGCAGTAGGACCAGGTGTTACGGTAATGACAACAGGTGCAGAAGTTGCTACACAACCTCTTGTATTTGTTACAGTTACAGAATAGCTAGCAGATGTACTTACCACGATGCTTTGTGTAGTTGCACCATTTGACCACAAATAAGAAGCAAAGCCCGCAGGAGCTGTCAAAGTTTTGGTTAAGCCTGTACAAAAAGTAGCTGCCCCTGTAAATGTAATCACAGGAACTGTCAAATAAGTGATAGGACCTGTTGTGTATGCTTGGTTTTGTGAGTTAAATTCTGTCCAGCAAGATGTCCAGTTTGTGCTACCAAATGCGCCTTTATAATTTACTGGCGTAAAAAATGGGTCTTGCAAATTAGCAGAAGTAAAATCTGCACCTACAAGGATAGGAGAACCTAAAGAAGGAATAAATGTTGGTGCTGTATAATTGTAAGGATTGCCTGCCATTACATCTTGCGGGTTAGGATAAGTAGTATTGCTGTTTGCATTAAACCAAGCCCCCATGCCAAAATTCAACGCAGAAGAATCTAATACAAGTGAACTAATACCCGCCAAAACATTGTTTTTGAATTGAAGTGCGCCAGAAGTAACATTGTTACCTGTGGCTGTTCCTTCTATTTTCAAACCATTTACCCAGCCTGTAAATACGGTATTGTAAATGTCTTGTTGTGTACTTCTTCTCAAATGTGCTGCTCTTTTATAGTTAGCATTTACAGTTGTAGTGTTTGTTCTCTTTGGTCCGAACAATGACATATTAGAAAATGTCGCATTTGTATTAGGAATATTTGTTGTTCCTGTTGCATCATTGTCTGATTCAAAACCATTTGAACCTGAAACATCTGCTAAAGATGAGTCTCTTATTGCTACCCCAAATTGTACTTTTCCGCTAAAACCATAGTCAGTGTCAAAGTCATCATCTAAGCCTCTGTGTGCAACTAAATATTTAGCACTTACTGTTCCACCAAACCACTCAAAAGAGTCGTCTCCACCATGACTTACTTGGATATGGTCAATCGCTGTAGCTGAACCTACGCCACCCATTGTCAAACCATTTGTTTCATTATTAGGCTGATATGCAATACCTGCATACTCAATACGGCAATATTGCATCGTACCAGAATTGTCGGCAGGATTTGTACCACCATATAAGCCCAAAACAGGGTCTATACCGCCTTCTGCTAATCTCTGACCTGCAGGGTCATTGATAGGCGCATTTCCCAAAATCAAAACGCCACCCCAATCCGAAGGATTTCTGCTACCCGCAGGCTGACTTGATGTAAATACAATCGGCTGATACTCTGTACCAATCGCAATAATTTTTGCACCTCTTGTGATAACCAATGAAGATGCAGTCCCTTTAATCAAAGTACCTGCTTCAATCGTAAGCGTTGCGTTATTTCTTACATAACGAAAGCCGCCCGTCAACACATAAACGTTGTTATTCGTCCATGTCGTGTTTGTGGTAATGTCGGCATTTACCGTAATCGTTGCTGCATTCACACCAAAAGCGCAAAATAATGCAACCATCAAAAGCATAAAAATCTTTTTCATAAAACTTAAAATTGGTTTTTAGAATTAAAAAACTTGATGCAAAATAAGCCTTTGCGTATTAGGAGAATGTCAGATGTTTGTTATTTTATGTTTATGGAAAATGGGACTTCATGTAGTAACATGAGTTGTATTTTAAGAGAATATTAGCGCAATAAATGAAGGAATTTTTACAAAAAAAAACAGCCAACGTAATATCGGCTGTCTAAGGAAAAAGGTTAAAACAATGATTGATTAAAACTTATAAGTGAAAGAGAGTGAGTAATTGCTGCCAAAACGGGTTGCTATCCGTTTCACATCTACCCAAGTTCCCCTAAGTCTTACCCCGTAACGTTAAGTGTTGATTGCGAAGCAATTACACTTAAAGTTGCCAATAATTTGAAGTCTCTGACTTCAACAACCAGGCAAGTACCAAAACTGCATATATGAGTGGCAGTCTGAGACTGCCGATTATTGATACCAGCAAGTGCCGCCTACGGCTTAACACTTGCAGGAACTGGGGTAAATTCTTGCCATTGAGATTGATAATTTTGCCCCCTAAGCTACAATCAATATTATTATTATTGATAATTAAGCTACTTGTGCTTACTGTGGCATGAACTACTTCTTGGCAAAGACCAAAACTGCTAATATTAACCGTATTCGCATCTTGTTTGCTAATGACCAAACCCCTTTGTGAATATAATGTTTGATAGGTAGCCGTATTTGTACTCCAATCTAAACTTGTAAGGTCTAACAAGGTATCTGTGGTGATATACGTTCCTACAAGTGCATTTGCAGGGTCGTAGGTGCAGCCACCATCATCTTTGGTGGCTTCGGGGTCGTGATTGTTTGCCAAGGGGTCGGTACAACCCTTTTTGCCGCAGCTTGTGCTGGCAAAGGCAAGAATGATGCAGCATAGGGCTGTGAGATGTGTTTTTGTCATTGTTTTGTTGTTTATGATTTTGAGAAAATATAAGTTCTCACTTTGCCAAATATTTAGTAAAACAGATTGGAATAGATACTTTTTCCATAACGAGAAAATTTTATTCTTTTAATATTTTTTTTATTAATTATTGGACATTTGCTCAGAATTGCTTGATGCGGCTTTAGTAGTAAAGAAGGAGTAGGAACACAATATCCATTCGGAGGTGGAGAAATCATTACCCATTTATTATCCTGTTTTTCTTCTAATGAAAAATAAAGCATGTTATTGTAGCCTTTTCCACAAATAAATACGCTGTCAGAGGTATTGAGAACCCAAAACGGGTAGGCAGAATACGCTTTAGGTTCAAACTTTAAGGCTTTTTTACCTAAATATGGGCGAGATAAGAGTGGTAAAACGCTTGTTGTATCCACGAAAATCGTGATATTATTGCTACTTAAATTTGCGACGGGTATATCCCAATCCCAAGAAAAATAGTAATAATCTCTTATTGGAAAATTAATGCCAATCGTTTCTTTATCTAAACAACCTTTGTAATAAGCTATGAAATTTTCTATTTTGGGAATAGTATCAAGTGCTTTAGTAGCAAAAATAAAGTGTAAACTATCTACTATATTTAGTTGTCTTAGTTGAGCAAGCCCTATTGTAGCACGATGCTGACATTCTGTTATATCAAAAGGAATATCTATAGGACTTCTATTTGCAAAATTACAACAACTATCACGTAAATGTGTAAAAGCATAATACTCTTTTTCATATATTTTATATAAAACGCTATCACGACTTTTGTCAATGCTTAAATAATTATGAATAGGAATAGCCTCATTTTCACCTAACTGGTCAAGACACATATTACAAATATCTATATCATCTTTGAAGGCTAAATGCTTGTTAATACAATGGCAAAGCGTATCACCCGCTGTTTTAGCAAGCGATTTATCTTGTAGATTTTCTGTACAAGCACAAAATATGAAACAAATAATAAATGTCATTTTACGAAAACACATATTCTTCTTGACTGTTACAATCTCCAAAATATAAGATACCTCTAAAAAACGACGAAAAAAGGTTTTTTCCTTTTAGAAAATCAACCCCACCTTGAAAACCTTTGGCATAATTTGTTCCTGTTCCACCAGGGTAAGCATAGGTATAACCAAAAGTGTTCAATTCCCATCCAGCACCATTATCCCAACTTCCAGGGTTATCTGAATAGGGATAGTATTTTGCGATATAACATACGTAATGTGCTAATTCATGTAATATCAGTTTTGCAAATCGAAGTTGATGAGCAGCCCTATTTATGTCTTTTGGTGCAAAACAGTCTTTTTCAAAGATTTTATTATATTCAATTAAAACATCTTTACTTATATATATTAGACTTGCTTTAACTTCATTTTCAAGTAATTACTATTTTTTATGTGGTGCTTCGGCTTTAGCCGAAGAATATAACACTTCGGCTAAAGC
>JAAFHL010000130.1 GCA_013298365.1 Bacteroidota bacterium
TAGTTGTATTTGTAAAATCGCCAAAATCCCAAAAATGCGTAGTTCCTGCAGGAAGAGGCGCACTTGTAAACGTAATATTTTGTGGTGGCAAACAAGATGCCGCCGTTGTGCTGGTAAAAGTCGCATTTGGCAAAGGATTGACCGTAATGAGTTGCGTTTGCGAAGCAGCACAGCCATTTGCATCATTGATAATAAGGGTCGCATTAATGGTAGAAGGAATATTAAAAATATCACTTACATTGGGTCCATTTAGCGGCAAGTTTGAGCCAGAATTTGTACTCCAAGTGTAGTTATAATTAGGCGTTCCACCTGTAGGATTTGCCGTAAAATTAATTGTTTCACCTTGACAAATATTTAAATCACTTGCTACATAGCTTACGCTTGGCGAAGGAAAAACGGTAATAGATTGTATAGCAGTAAGCGTTGTGCCGCTTGCATTTTGGTAATACATCGTAATTTGATGTGTACCTGTTGTAAGTACCGTAAGAAATGTATAGGGTGCGGGCGCAACCGCCGCTACGGGAGCTTGTGCATTTACCTGCCAACTCTGAACAACTGCTGCACCCGTTGAGGCGCAAGTAACGGTAGCAGGGCTACATGCAGGACTTGTGGCTGGCGTGATGGTAAAAGTTTGTGAAAAAATGGCATTCTGCCAAAGAAAGCAAAGAAGGAAGCAAATGAATGAAGACAAGAATTTAGCTTTTGGCATATAATATTTATAATTACAATTGATAAATAAGTATTGGCGTTTCTGGAAATAGATTTTATTTCGCAAAAAAGATGAAACGTTTTAAAACGTAAATTAGCTATTATTCACTCAAAAATAATACCATGTAAGATATTTATTTCGATATTTCGAATAAATACAGCCTTATTCTTTGCAAATATCTATATTTATTGGGATATTTTTATCATATAAACGAGAATACGCTGTAAAGATTCTTGCTATAAAGAAAAAAAGCCTACTTTTGTCTCACAATGTGTATTACACACTTTTTCATTGGCACAACTATGTCAAATGCAACTTTATGAATTTAACGATACAAATTCCCATCATAGATATAGCGCGAAAAATAAATAAAGTTCTTCCTTCGCCACTATACAAAGGTGATGTGGCTGATTATGAAGATTTTACCATTATTGTACAAAAAAGAGGGGACTTTCGTTTAAAGGCAGAAAATGATTCGATTTTTGTAGAAGCACCTATTCGGGCAGAGTTATTTATTGGTCCAAAGGCTTTGTTGTCCTTGTTTGCGGGGTTAGTCAAAAAAATAGAGGAAATTGACGTAGATATTACCGCTATTTATGAAATAAAACCTGATATAAATACCAAATGGCAATTAGTTCCTAAGATAAAAGGACGTTTTATTTGGGACAAAAATCCCGTTTTTTCCCTTGCAGGGCTAAAACTACCACTTGCACATTATTTAGATTGGGTGATTGAAGGGCAAATCAAAAGTGTGGGAAAGACGATTGAAAAATATTTGCGGGAGCAGTTGAAAATCGAAGAATATGTGGAGATAGGCTGGAAAATCATGCACGAAGCCATTGAAATAGATAAAAATTATGCCTTAAATCTGTATTTTCACCCCGAAGCCAACCATATTTATGCTACGCCTATCGCTTGTCAGGGCGGCATTTTGAAAGCCGTTGTGTCTGTTCCTTTGTTTCCAGAAGCAGCAATAGGTGCGCCGCCTATCACAACAGTTCCACCCAAGTTACCTGATTTTGAGCCTGTTGCAAAACTACCTGTAAGTTCTGACCTATCTGCTTCGGCTACGGTGATGTACGATTTTGTAAGTCGTTTTTTGGCAGGAAAAAGCTTTGAGTTTGAGGGTTTCTTGCAAAAAATACATATCAATTCTGTCAAAATGAGTGAAAATAAGGGCGATTTGCACACCGAAATAGCTTTGGCTTTGTCTATTTCCTTATGGGGTTTTGCCATCAAAACGCCTTTGACCTGCGAAATTGTGGCAGATATAGGCGTTTCTACCCCTTTAAAAAATTTGTCGTTTAAGTTGTTGAATATTCGCATTTTATCAGGTAATTTCTTGATAAAATGGGCTTTTTATTTTTACGAGAAAAAAATCAGAAGCCTCATTTCTACGACCATAGAAAGGTTATATGAAAAATATTTTCCGCAAATAAAAGAAGTGATAGCCAAAAACTTAGATGCAAGAGCCTTGGGAAAATATGTGTTTCTCAATGGTAAATTGAAAACTTTTGACCTACATGAAACGGTTATAAACGAAAACGAAATAGAATTGCATGTTCAAGCTAATGCAAATGTAGCGATTACGATTGGTAATTTTTAGGCTATTTCTATAAGAAAAATATAATATCCGTTAAAATATAACCAATAAAATATGATGATAAAAATATCGAATATCACCAACTTGCAAGATGCACGCTACTGTGCGGCAATGGGATTTCAGTTGATAAATTTCAGCCTATTATCCGAAGATACGCAACGCCTAAGCGCACAACAAATCAGAGAGATTGCTGCGTGGCTATCGGGACCACAATATGTGTTGGCATGTAATGAGGCATCTGTTGCCGATTTGCAGGCAATTCATGGTACTTTTCCGTACCATTATATCGAAATTCCCGCAGAAGATTGGCAGAAGTTTTCTTTTTTGCCAGCTATTCCCTTCATTTTGAAAGTGAAAGGGAAATGGGAAGTTGCCGCCTTAGCAACCTTAATCGAAGAAGTGAAAAAGCATCATAATGCCAGTAAAATTGAAATCGAAATGGATACTACCCATGATTTTTCAAGTTACGAAAGCCTGTTTCCTAATATTTTTATACATACACCATCATTACAAATACTTTCAGAATTGGTAGAAACATATCAAAACATGCCTTTTGGCTTTTCTATTAGAGAAGAAGGGGGAGAGTTATCAGGAGATTTAGACTATGAAGCCTTAGACAAAATGTGTGAACAAATAGAACACAAAAATGCCGTAATGCACTAATGATTGTGCTAAAAGTGATGTTACGTATATTTCAAGGTAAGGGTGGTACCAGTTTGTAAGTGTCATAAATTCTGGTATGTCAAGGGAGATTTTTGCAGAAATATCCTACCTCGTTAGCCAAAATAAATTCGATTGTTCTGGAATAAATCCACGCATAAATTCGCAAGGGGTAACTTTGTTTTCAAATTCTAAGTAATGTAGATAAAATAAGATACGAATTTGCTTTATTGCCCCGTTAGGGGCAAAATACCGGTAGAAAATAATAAATCGCCAAAAAATTGTCCAAATTTTTTGTGCAAGCACGAAAAAATGGATAAAATCGGGGAATATTTGCACATATTTCTACTGACATTTTGTGCCTACGGCACAGAAAACACGTAAATAATAGGCATTAAAATATGGTATGTAGTTAGTCTCATCATATAGAAATGTTTCAATCCATCTGGCAAGAAGTGAAATTACGTGGAGATTTCTTTGCGTATTCTGCTTAATGAGGTGTCTGTAATGCCTAAAAAAGTCGCAATATGTTTTAAAGAAACGTTTTGAATGATTTGAGGTTTTTCTTTTACCAATTTTAAATAGCGTACTTTTGCTTCATCTGCGATGAGTGAAATGCTATGCTCCTTCAATGCGAAATAACTTCCTACGAGCAAACCCCTTTGCTGTTCTCTAAAACTGGTAATTGTGTTAAACATTTCTTGAAAATCTTCAAACGAGATTTCCCAACAAACACAATCTGTCAATGCCTGAATATTTTCCCTTGTAGGCGCAAAAAAGAAAATAGAAGCATAGTCAATTACCACATCACCTGATGCATATAAGTTAAAGGTAATATCATTTCCCTCTGTATCAATAATGTAGGAGCGAATAAATCCACTTTCAATAAACCAATATTTCTTTTCGACTTGACCTTCTTGCAGCAAATAGTCGTTTTTAGAAAATGTTACCTGCTTGTATTTGGAAAGAATTGATTTTAGTTCTTCTTTTGTAATGCCACTTCCTTCAAAAATTTTGTTCAAGAAATGTGGATTGAAATTGTCTATCATACATTTAATTTATTTGTTTTGGGTCTGTGGTTTGGCAGTATTACGACTAAGGTTTCGTGGCTTTCCATCCGTTTTTGCCGCTACAAATATAAATATTTTTTCCAAAAAGCGACTATTCTGCTTTTTCTTTTGTCTTCGTGCAGCAATAACATTATTCACTTTTTCATACCCTCATGCCCCCATTATTTTGCCTACTTTTTATCTTTTTTCGTTACAGATTATCAGGGCAGAAATGTCGTAAATTATCTTGTTAGTTTTTTGCAACTCATACTTATGACAAAACAAATATTCTATTTTCGCAACTATTTAATTTCTCATAGATAACAGATGCTTATCTGTAAGAAATGATGTATCAACGAAAGACTTTTTAAACAAATAAAAAAGCTGACCAAAATAATTTTGGACAGCTTACGTATGTTTTTTGCCGTTTATCAGCATTATTTCATTTCAGAAATAACTTTATCCAAGTCGCCTACAATGGCTTTACCAGAAGTAATGATTTCTTCATTCATTTTGATAGCACCTTGATTTTCAGCGATAAACGCTATATTACGATTAATCGTTCTATCATTCAAATTCATTCTTTCCTCATTAGCACGCAACAATTTCTTATTTTGTTCTACCATGATTTTGTCAAATCTTGCCAATTCTTCATTTTTTAACTCTAATTGGTCATTTTGATTTTGAATCGCAATATTTTCACTTTTTAGTCTTTCTACTTCCGTTTTCAAACGATCATTTTCGCTTTTTAATTGCTCATTTTTACGCTTCAGTTCCTCATTATCTCCATAAAAGCGGCGTGTTTGTGACACTACTTTTTCTTTTAAAGCCACTACTTCTTGTTTGCTTTGAGAAAGTAAAACGCCTTTGGACGCTACTACATTTTTGGAAACTAACTCGTCTCCTTTTTGCCCTTGAGCAGATGCTGAAATCGCTACTATAAGCAAGCAAAGACTTAAAAATCCTTTGATAAATTGCATAATCGTTGAAAATTTATTGTTGATGGAATAAGATACGCTTTATACCTATTTGAACGTAAAAAGTGCATTTAGGTTACATAATGCTTTTGTTATTTAAAAAAATGTCATGTAAATAATTGATTTTGTTGGATTTACCTATTTTTATTTTTATATTTTACCGATAAATAAGCCCTTATTTATAACCAAAAACAGTATTTATTAATTAGCGTAACGTTTCTATTTAACATTTAGTATATTTTGCTCAAAAAAATAATCAAAAGTCTAACTAAATAAAAAGCAACTTGTCATATACCCCAAAAATCGTTTTTTTCAATTTTGTCTTTTTATAGAAAAGTGTGTATCTTTAAAAATGAATATTTGGGAGAAATTAGTTAAAAGTGTACTTTTGTTCCATAAAACAAGCATGTTATGATAAAAAAATTTCTCTCCCACACGCCTCAAATTGCAGAAGGCGTATTTATTGCCGAAAATGCCACCATTATTGGGCGGGTTTTTATTGGCAAAGATAGCAGTGTCTGGTACAATGCAATTTTGCGGGGCGATGTAGATGAGATTCGGGTAGGCGAAAGGACAAATATACAAGATGCGGCGATTTTGCACTGCTCCACGTATCGGCAACCCACTGTGATTGGTAATGATGTAACGATTGGGCATGGCGCAATGATTCATGGCTGTACGATTGAAGACGAGGTTTTGATAGGTATGGGAGCAATTATTTTAGATGAAGCCTTTATTCCCAGACATACTGTCGTGGCTGCGGGCGCATTAATTACAGAGAGAAGTGTGTTGGAAAGTGGTTTTTTGTATGCGGGTGTTCCTGCCCAAAAAGTAAAAGCTCTTTCGTCTGAACAAATTGCTATGCTGAAAATGAGTGCTTTACATTATGTAGAAAATGCCAAAAATAGTTGCTAATGATACTTAAAAACGTAATGAGTTTTCCCTAAAATTCCTACATTAAGTTATTAGGATGTACAAAGCTTGTGCTGGACTCCACTGAGCCGAGTCGAAATGACCACTATTTGTTTGGCTTCGCCAAATTAGGTGGGTAGTTTCGGCTACGCTCAACTACCCACCCTGCATTTGTTCGTACACTCAGATACTCGCTTGTGTCAAAATATAACAACACAACTTAATGCCTAAGTAAAAAAAAGTGCTAACTAATTTTTTGGCAAAATGAAAACTGCCAGAAACATGCTAATTTTGTGTTTGTGGCAAATACTGCTTTGTAATATTTTCCAGCATAATTTGCGTCATTGCCTCCATATCATATTTTCCTTTCCAGCCCCAATCCATTTTTGCATCAGCATCATCTATGCTTTGAGGCCAGCTATCTGCGATTGCTTGACGAAAATCGGGTACGTAAGTACATTCAAAATCAGGAATATGTTTTTGAATAGATGCTGCAATTTCTTTCGGTGAAAAACTAATGCCGCCCAAATTGTAAGAAGACCGATTTTTCACCTTTTCGGCAGGGGCTTCCATCAATTCCAAAGTCGCACGAATCGCATCTTCCATATACATCATAGGCAGATAAGTGTTTTCCGAAAGAAAACAAGTAAATGGCTTATGCTGAACGGCATAATGATAAATATCTACGGCATAATCTGTTGTACCGCCACCTGGTGCCGATTTATAGCCGATAAGCCCAGGATAGCGAATGCTACGTACATCTACGCCGTATTTTTGCGCATAATACTCACACCACCTTTCACCCGCCAATTTACTAATCCCATAGACCGTATTCGGGTCCATGACCGTATATTGCGGCGTGTTTTGGCGAGGTGAATGAGGTCCAAACACCGCAATCGAACTGGGCCAAAAGATTTGCAAACCCTTGAAATGCCTTGCAGCTTCCAAGGAATTAAGCAAACCTGACATATTCAAATGCCAAGCCCATTCGGGATTTTGCTCGCCTTTTGCAGAAAGAATCGCTGCCAAATTATAGATAACACGAATCTCATGTTGTTCTATCACTTCATACAAACCCGCTTTGTCGGTAACATCAAGTTTGAGATATTTTCCTTCAATTTGAACGGTTTGAGGCTCTCGAATGTCGGCGCAGATAATATTTTCTACGCCATGACGTGCATACAAGGTCTCGGCTAGTTCGCTACCAATTTGACCTAATGCACCAATAATTAATGTTTTGTGGGTAATGGACATGACTTAATTAAATTATTTTGCGCAGATGAATGTAGATATAAACCGCATATTAGCGCAGAAGAAGAAAATCTGTGTAAATTTGCGATAAATCTGCGTAATACTTCGGCTAAACACACCAAAAAATCTGCGCAAACGAATAAATATACTGCAAATTAACAGCATAAATATGAAAAAAACATCATTCTTTTTCCTATTTTTTCTTCCCCTTATTGCGTTTTCACAATTATATGTGGAAACCTTACTGGGTTTTAGGATTGGTCAAACCCGAAAATGCGTGGCAAATGTGTTTCAAAATCCTATAGAAGCAGGGATTACAAAAACGGACAAGTTGCCATTTGAGACATTTTATGTAAAAGCGGATTCTTCTTTATCTGTTCGTTTTGAATATGAATATGTGGACAGCGTGGAGGTGGTTTTTGCCATAGAAATAAAAGGACGTTATCCTGACATCATATTTAAAGGCATGAGATTGGGCGAAGGTACGATAGAGGTGGAAAAAGCCTTGGGCAAAGCACAAAAGAAACGCCGTTTTCCTGAATCTCGTTGGGAATGGTGGTTGTATCCCGAACAAAACTACGAAGTTTTGATTGACAACAAAAAGCATTTGACGGCTATACGTATTTATGACAAATCCTATTACCTCTATATTCCCTACAAGCCCGAATGTAAGCCCAATTTTGCACAAATGGTAAGCAGAGTAAATACAGGTGATAATTTTGAGATTTCTACGTTGTTAAGTCCAACCTTTGAAACCATCAAAATGGGAGATACTATTTTCTGGCATTTTGATATAGAAAAAGAAATTAGTAAAGACAGTTCGAGGGTTTTTGCCTTGATGCGAGACAAAGAGTGGGGATTTAGAAGCCTCGTCAAAGCACAAAAAGGAGAGGTTATAGAACATATTATTTTTGATGGCATCAAGCCGCCAACTATGTACTATACGATTCCTGACCCCAAATATAAGATTAAGCGGATAGACATGAAATATATCATGGGTAGTTTTAGAATAGATAGAATTTCGTACAAAGAATAGCTTTTCATTTTTAATATTCCCATTTTAATATACACATTCGTCAATTTGGGCGTAACATTTATAATAAATATCCGTTAAACAGGCAATATAGGTAACAAATTCATATTTTCTGACTATTTTTGCTGCAAAATAGATAGCTTGATGCACGCTTTTTCAAAAAATATACACACTTATATAATATTTATAGAAAAAATGAAATTACGAAACAATAAATCCATTTTTGGCATGTTTTTTGAAAACCATCATATATATATGTAATCTATGTTGGCATTATATGTAAGAAAAAAACTATTTATCTATTCTTAGACCATCATTCAATTATTAGCTTATCGGATTCAAAACAGTTACTTTTTTATTTTTCGCTTCATCAACCAATATAAAACAACATTAGCACTACATGAGACAGTTGTTTTGTATTAAAAAAAAGCTTAATTTTAGCGCGTTAAACCGCACATCTTATCAAACTGCACAATACAAATATGAAAAAGTTAAATTTCTTCTTAGTAGTTCTATTTTCAGCCTTTATCTTCTCTGCATCTGCTCAGGGAACAGACGTGTACGACCCAGAATCTGACCTAAAAGATTTGGAGACAGAGTCTTATGAAATGCGTGCAAAAAGCATTGACTTCGCTTCCGAAAACTCTCAGGTGTCAGATATGTTAGCACAAACTAAAATCGAAATCCAAGAATTAAAAAGACGTAATAGCTCTTTAGCAAAGCAAATTGATGAGTTACAAGAGGTAAATGATGGCTTTGCTGCCATGAATAACCGTCTTAGCCGAGAAAATGCCTCTTTGATTGAGCAAAATAAAGCCTTAGAAAAATCGCAAGATGAAAGTGCTGATGAAATTGCAGAAAATGAATATAAAATGAAACAAAACGAAGATAAAATTGCGGCATCTATGGCTCAGATTGAGGAAAATGAATCCTTAATTAAAAAATATGACTCAAATATTGATGATAATGAAGACCAAATGAAAGTATTTGAAGAAATGCTTTCTGATTATCAAACCGTAGTAGATTCTAATTCAAGCATTAATCAATCCAAAAAACACTAAAATCATTCTAATGATATATATAAAAATCACCTACATAAATAGGTGATTTTTTTGTTTTATTTTACTCATTATAAACTAATATAACAAAGCTAATCTGTATTTTCTTTTTATGCGATTTAATATACAAATCTATAGGCTTTTTACGTATCTATATTTTTGATTTTTTATAGATAAATCGCTTTTTGTTACTGTTTTTTATACAATAACGAAACCTTTCTTTGTTATTTACGTAACAAGCGTTTGTCCTCAATTATCGAGGATAATCAAAGGCGTTAATAGCGCATTTTTGTGTTCTCATATATATATGGAATTTTTCATATGTACCCACCATTTTTAGTAGTATCATGACAATTGTTGAGACGCAACATGCAACATACACAAGCCTTCGTCCAATCGGCGAATTAGATGCCAATTCTTCCATTTATATGGATGAGAAAATTGGCACAATGATTCCCGACGGCAAGGTAAATATACACATAGATTGTAGTGATTTGACCTATATATCGAGTGCAGGATTAGGCGTTTTCATTTCGTACTTAGATGATATTCAGAAACTTGAAGGCAAAATCGCCTTTTCGAACATGAGAGAGTCTGTGCGAGATGTGTTTGATTTATTAGGACTTACCACACTTGTTCCTATTATAAGCACGCAAGAAGAAGCCGCTAATTTATTCAACAAATGAAAGCACGTTTAAAAGTATATTGTAGTATTTCTAATCTCCCACAAATTCGAGACTTTATGCGCTCAAATTTGCGGGAAATGGAAGTAGTAGGCAAGGTTTCCGAGCAAATTGTGCTTGCAATAGACGAGGCTTGTGCAAATGCTATTATCCATCAACACAGTTGTGACGGTTGCTCGTGTATAGAACTTGCTTTATATAGAGACAATGAACAGGTTTTTATTGAATTAAAAGACACAGGTAAAGCTTTCCCGATAGATACATTTGAACCCAAAAGTACAGAAGAGCGCATCAAGTGCCATCAGCGAGGGGGAATGGGGGTTTTTCTTATCAAATCTATTATGGACAATATTCAAATCGAACAAAAGAAAGATTATTATATTTTTCGTTTTATGAAAAATATTTAAGTAAAATAAACGACTATTTCATCCTTTTTCTTCTATCTACTATTATTTAAGGCTGCCCCAAAGGTAGCCTTGATTTATTTTCAGCCCAAAAATACTACCTTTGTGCATAAATTACAAAAGATGCTATGATTTCAAATTGGCAAAAAAAGCTATTTTCTACACACAGCGACTACCAGGCACTTACACAAGTCGCATGGCAGTATCAATATAGTCAAAATGCTATTTGTCAGCGTTTTGCAAACGAACTACAAACACAAGAACTTTCTTTTTTACCCATAGAATGTTTCAAACATTTTGATTTGAAAGCGGGTAAGTGGCAAGAAGAAGCCATTTTTGAAAGCAGTGGTACAACAGGGCAGCAAGTTTCTCGTCATTTTGTGCGGGATTTGGATTTATATAAACGGATTGCAATTGAAGGTTTTTTTCGCTTCTTTCCCAAAAAAGAATATAAAATTTTGGCACTTTTGCCTTCCTACTTGGAACGAGGAAATTCTTCTTTGGTGCAAATGGTTCGCTTTTGGATAGAAACCTTTGGCTTACCAAATAGCGGTTTTTATTTACATAATTTTGAAGAATTGTCAAAAGCCATTTATGAAACAGAAGGAGAACCTATTTTGCTTATTGGTGTTGCTTATGCTTTATTAGATTTTGCGGAATACTTTGATGGGAATATGCCGCCGCACACTCTTGTGATAGAAACCGGTGGCATGAAAGGGCGAAAAGCAGAGCTTACTCGGGAGGAATTGCATACCGAACTGCAACAAGGACTGGGTGTAAACCATATTTATTCCGAATATGGCATGACAGAACTCATGAGTCAAGCCTATTTTTTGCAGGATAAACGTTTTCATGCACCTCC
>JAAFHL010000131.1:0-5709 GCA_013298365.1 Bacteroidota bacterium
AAAAGAAAAAGGCTGCATCTGAAATTTTTTCCAAACTAAATAGGTATTGATACTATTGTAGATAAAAAAAGCAGTTGCTGCTGCAATACCGGGTCCAATTCCCCCCAATTTTGCAATAAAAATGCTGTTAAAAGTTACTACCATGATAAGTAACAAAACAATGCTATATAGATTATAACGATAATATTTGGAAGAAACAATGATAACGACATTCAAACCATGCGCCACATCAATCATTCTACCACAAGCCAAAATGAAGAAAATCCATTTTCCTTCGGCAAAGTTTTTACCGATTAACAAAAATAAATCGTCAATATTGACCCAAATACCTACAAAAAGCAACAAGCCAAAAATCAAACCGTTTGTAGAAGCTTTTTGATACAACCTGGCTAATTCAACATAGTTTTTACTTTGTAAATGCTTGTTTACCAAGGGAACCGTAATATTTGACAAAGCCCGAGTAGGCACATAAATCATCAATGCCATTTGACTTGCAATGGAAAAAACAGATGTTACTTCCAAACCCAAAACTGCTATTTGCAAAACGGCAATGTTATCATTTATAATATAAGCAGAACGAGAAAGAAAAGAATATAAGCCATATTTCATCATAATACGCATTTTTTTGCCTCGTAACTCGCTCCAACTCAAGCTAATTTTATAACGTTTGAGCCAGATGAGATATACCAGTAAAATGAGCGTATTAAATAAATAAGCAAAGCAATAAATATTCAAAAAACCTTCTATTTCAACGAATTGATAATAAAAAAGCAGTACCGCCAAGGTATTAAATACTTTGTTGCCGACCTCAAATAAAGCCGTTGGTAAAACCGTTTTGAGCTGTGTTTGCGCAAAGGTATAAAGCCCATGAAAGACCATTAAGCCAAACCATATCGGAAAAACATAGTAGTAATACTGTACAAAAAGGGGTGATTTTTCCGCATAAAAATGCACAAAATAGTCTTTAAATAACAAGATTAAACCCGCAAAAAGCAAGTATCCTAATAAAGGATATAATATCGTCGTAAAAAAAGTAATTTGCTTTTGAGCCTCTTTGTTGTGATTGAAATACGGATAAAAACGCAGCAAAACAGAGGGCGAACCCAAACGAGAAAGTTCGGCAAGCATGACCGCAGCAGACAGAATAACCGCCTCCAAGCCCATTTTTTCTTTACCCAAAATGTGGGTAAAAAGCACCAATTTATTGACAATACCTAAGGCAATGCCCATATAAGAAAAAACAGCGTTTTGAATCCCCTGTCGACCAACGATACCCATGTTAAGAAGTTGAGAGTTGAAAATTGAGAGTTGAGAGTTACGAATTGTGCGTTAATCAGCGAGGAAAAAATTACTGAATATCATATTTCCATAATTCCTTGCCGTCATTTCCCAATAGCTTTAAATTCAATTTTCTTTCTTTTTTTGTGCCTGTTACTTCTATTACCCCAAAATTTTTGTCGCCAATATACGAACCCTCTACCCGCAAAGTATTTGCCTCATCAGAAGCCGCATGTGTACCCGAAGTAAGCGGCGAAACCGTCCAATCATAAATTTTGATACCTTTGATTTCGGTCATAGAAAGTTCGCTATGATGACGGTCGCCTGTAAGGAAAATGACGTTTTTCAGCCCCTCATCTGCAATGCGATTGAGCAGATATTCACGTTCTTTGGGGGCAACATTTGCCATGGTCTCATATTTTTGTAAAGGATTTAGCACTTGTCCACCCACACACACAAATTTAAAGGCAGCTTTTGAGGAAACTAAGGCTTCTATCAACCAATCTGCTTGGGCTTTTCCTAAAAAATCTCTGTCGGCTGTTTTTAACTCATTAGGCGAGCGAAACCATCTATCATCTAACATAAAGAATTGAACATCATTCCATTCATAAAAAGAAATTGTGCCACCTTGTCCATTTACGCCATAACTCGGATTAGCCCAAAAGTCTTTGAAAATCTCCAATACATCTTCTTTTCTGGCGTAAGAACGGTCGCTATCGTTTGGTCCATAGTCGTGGTCGTCCCAAATAGCCAAGTTGATGCTATTGCCCAACAAAGGTTGCATTTCTGGGATAGAACGGCTATGTGTGTAACGATGAATCATGCCTGTACGACTGTACCAATCTGTTTCACGTAAATATACATTGTCACCAAGCCACATCATTACATCAGGTTTTTGTTTATAAATGGCATCAAATATCTGATAATCACCGCCATACGGCTTGCCTGGTCGGTCTGTTCCTTCTTCGTTAATATAGGCACAACTGCCCACAGCAATTTTGAGCGTAGGCGGGTCTGTACGATATTGCCACAAAGTTGGCGTTTTGAACGTAAGCGGATACGCCCGTTTTGCCTCTTTTCCATTTATCAAAACACGATATTCATAATTTTTACCAGGCTCTACCGCATCTGCCACTAAGTGTGCAGCAAAGGCTTTGCTTTTTTCTGTATGTACTTTTTCTGTTGCAAACACAGTTTTAGGACTGCCTTTTTCCCAATATTCGATGGAAACGTCAGCTATATTTGTGGTTTGCACCCACAACATCACCTCTTTCATTTCGGAATATCCTACCATAGGTCCCGATTGAATAGCGACATTTTGCGCTATGAGCGAAGAAGAAATAAATAACAAGAAAAAGTATAGATATTTTTGCATGGTAAAATGAATTTGGGGCAAAGATAGGGCTATTTTCCTTTATTTTATCGGAATAATTTTGTATTTTTGTGCTTAAATATAAGATTATGACAGACAAAGACCTAAGCAAATTTCTCAGCCTTGTCTTGTATTAAGGCACAAACCCGAAACCCAAGCCGAGCATTTGAGGCTTCTATTATGAAACAAGGCTTGATAAAAGGCGGTCCCCAATTTTGTAAAAAGAGAAAAGAGATTTTCCGCTTTTTCCACCAAAAAGATGCCCCTTTTGACAATAAGCAAGCCGAAAGAGACATTCGAATGTTCAAACTCAAACAGAAAATATCTGGCTGTTTTAGAACCTAAAAGGGTGCAAAAATCTTTTGCAGAGTCCGTTCATATATTTCTACCCTCAAAAAACAAGGCAAAAATGTCTGTGAAAATCTATGCTCCATTTTCAGAAATCCCACTCTCAAGGTAAGCATACCCTGAGTAGTAACAAAAATAAATACTAATAATAGGCAATGCTTCGGTTTGATTCTCCCCGTATTTATCTGTAAACGTATCTGCCTTGCCATAATTATCTCCCAAATATTTGCGGAAACGCATAATATCAAACAACTCCTTTGCTTTTTGAAGTTCTATTAAGATTTTTTTTCGCAAAAATGCAGGCTCTTTACTTGACTGGTTTTGAGCATTATGCAAAGGATTAGCAATAGAAATTACTGCTTTGAAATCCAAACGAAGCAAACGCAACCCTGGACGCTCCTTGATTATATCTTAGTGCATCGTTTCTTGGCTTTTTACTTTCAAAGACTCTGTATCTTCCCCAATTATACGAGAAAATAATCCTTTTGCTATGTTCAAATCTTCAAGTAAATACTTGAACACTACATCATATATAGGATTTGCGATGAATATCATGTTTTTGCTGTCTTTTTTGTGCAAATATACATATAAAATACGATAAAAAAGCACAGATTTTAGCAAATATATTCGCCAAAATCTGTGCTTTTTAGTAGAAAAGAAAAACTTACTGTACTGTTAGCGTAAGACTAACTGAATTTTCTAAGCCCTCCTCATCTAATACACTGAATGTATAAGATTCTGTTCCCGCTTGGCTGCGAGCAATAATTTCAATGTCTTTTGTATATTCTGAAGCCTGTGCGCTTGTCAAAGTTTCGTTTAGAAAGGTATTAAGACTTTGTGTGTCATTGTCATACATTTTAGAAACTTTAAGCGTTTTAAGGATTTGATTTTTCTTTGCAGCAGATGCAATAATTCCGACCTTTATCGTATCGCCTTGTCCGACAGTCATGTCCTCAAATACATAGCCTGTATCTGTTTTGAATGTCAAATCAGGCAAAGTTATTTTGTTTTGACAAGCCCAAAAAGCCATCATTATCATGGATACCAAGAAAACAGAAAATACGTTTTTCATACAATAAAAAATGAAATATAAATATAATGTAAAAAATTATTCGATTTTTATACTACAAAAATAGTGCCTAAATAATATACCATCAAGCTCTAATGCCCATTTTTCTTTGCAGCCACAAATTTCATGCTTTTCTTGCCTATCTCCTCATAAATAAGCGGCGTTTTCGGCGTAGCAAACCCCATTTTACCTGTCGCAGAAACATGTATAAAAGGCGTTTTTTCATACTGATAATTAAATTCCCAGTCCCTATGCTGTTGACGCAAATCTTGTATATTTTGGGTAAAAAGGACATTTTTCAGCAAGCAAAACAGTGTAAAAATGTGCGTTTTCATGTTTTTATTGGTTGTTTTTAGTAAAAGATTTGCAATATAAATAATTTATTTTGTTCGCACATAGTTCGATGTAACTCACTACAAGAATTTCCATCATTTTTCTGGCTAAAAGCGGGGCTGCAACCCCATTTTTAGCCAGAAAAATCGCTTTTGCATAAGCCCAAATAACCTATTTTAGATTCGTTTCGTTACTATTTTGTACACTATCTTAATCGTTCATTCCTAACATTATTATCTATTTTATTATGAAAAAAGCTATCTTTATCTTTTTGTTAAACACCTTCTTGATGTTTAACTGCGCACCTGCTTTTCCTACTGTGCGCCAAGTAATAAATTTTGACATAGGAGATATGTTTCATTATCGAGTTGTAACTGGAATATCTGGTCCTTACCTTCATCAGACATATTATATTGAAAGTCAAGAGCTTATAAGCAAGCAATACAACCTTGATTCTACAAATGTAACCTATCAATTTAAGCGCATTTCTTATCAAGTGTATATCGCTCGCTTATTGACTAGTGAGAAGCTTTCTTACCAGAAAATATCCGTTATGAGATAATGTAAGTTGCGAATGACGTTGCGTAGTGGCGATTCTCCAGAATCGCCACTACCAAAGAATGAGCTATATGTATTATATAAGTCAAATTTGATAGCGACATAGGGGAGTATGGGCTTTAGGTCAAGTACGGGCTAAAGCCCATACTCCCTAGAAAACGATACCGATTTCTAATGTCGTTGCCAAAATAACACAAGTTTTATTGCTTAGTAACTGCGATTCAGGAGAATCGCAGTACGGTAAAAAAAGTGCAACTTTATCTGCGAGAAATTAAATAATTACAAACCTCCGCAAAAATTGCCCTTTCTATATTTTCCTTAGATTCCACCGACCAACCACCAATATGCGGGCTCAATATCACATTGTTATAAGTAAAAAGCGTTTCATAAAGGCTTTTTTGTATTTCCGTCAAGGTAGCAAATTTCTCATTTTCTAACACATCTAAAGCAGCAGCTTGCACTTTTCCTGTATCTAACATTTTTATCAAATCTGATAACACCACAATTTCGCCACGAGAAAGGTTCAAAAAAGTAATATTTTTGCGAAATTGTGCGAAAAAATGGGCATCAACCCAAGCATTTGTTTCTGCTGTGAGGGGAATATGAAGGCTCAAAATATCTGCTTCCGCAAAAATAGTCGCCAAGTCCACCTCCCCTACCCTATCATTGCCAAACTCCGTTTTGTATTTGTCGTACGCCAAAATCTTGCAGCCAAAACCTTGCAATTTCCTTGCAACGGCACTGCCTGTAT
>JAAFHL010000131.1:5719-11155 GCA_013298365.1 Bacteroidota bacterium
TTACCGCCAATTTGTCTGCCCCTATTTGCCTCTCTGTTCCAAAAAAATTGCTTTACCTCCGCATTTGCCTGCACAAGATTGTGCCGCAATGCTAACAACATACCGATTGTGTGTTCTGCCACCGAATCGGCATTTGCACCCGCCGTATTAGCTGCCCAAATGCCTTTTTCTGCCAAATAAGGCAGGTCAAAATGGTCCATGCCCACGCCTGCACGCAGCACAATCCGCAAATTTGTGGCGCAATCTATGACCGTTTTATCTATCGAAATTTTGCTATTCAGCACCAAAATTTCATATTCAGGCAGAATGCGAAGGATTTCCGATTTTGTAGCCTGCGGCAAATAGCTTACTTTTGTGGCAATCGCTTGCAAATCGGCAATGAGTTTGTCCGAAAAAACATCAATTAACAATATATTCATTTGGCGTTGAAAATTAACTTTATGCCTAAAAACAGTCTTTTTCAGTATATATTTTTTGTAACATATCTGCTCCTTACCCTTGTTTTTTACAGGGAAAGAGTGTATTATACTGATACCGCCTTTTATTTGTTCAATATTGTGCAAAAAGAAAGTTTTTTTGTAGCGCATGAGCGTTATATTGCTGTTTTTTTTGAAATATTGCCTGTTTTATTCGTGAAATTACATTTTCCGTTAAAGTGGATTGCGATGAGTTTTTCACTCAATGTAGGACTTTTTTACGTAGGATTTTTTTTCTTATTCAAAAAAGTAATTCGTTCAGAATCAGCTATATGGGGACTAATTTTTTTACTTACATTACCTGTTTCAGATACTTTTTATTTTCTTGCGGCAGAAGTAATTGTAGGATTATCTTATGTTATTTTGTTTGGCGTTTTAGTAGAAAAATATATAGAAACAGATGCGAGAAAATATTTGGTTATCAGCGTTTTACTTACAGTATTTTCGATTTGGATTCACCCAATTATTCCATTGTGTATATTCGGCACAATCGTTTTTTGTATCATAGATAAGGGTTTTCCGATAAAATGGGGGCTTATTTTGCCCACTTTCATGGCTATTTTTGTCATTTTATTGCGGCAGAAAGGCTTTATTGGGGATTGGTATGATGTGCAAAGTGCAGAAACCTTGTCTTTTTTTCTACAAAAACTCCAAAAAGAAGGTTGGATTTATACCGAAATGATTCCTTTTTTTCTTGAAAATTACCTTTGGAAAAGCCTGTTTTTTGTATGGGAAATCGCTGTTTTTGCCTATCTTTTTCGTGCAAAAAAATATCTTATGCTTTCCTATTGGCTGGGTATCACGCTTTTTTTCCTCTTTCTTGCCTATCTCCGCAATACAGACCAGGTTAATTATGCGTATGCAGAGGCTTATCTTTTGCTTGTCGCATTTTGGGCGATGCTCATTTTGGGAAAAGCACAAACACATTATTTTGCAGAAAAAAAAGTCGCTTATTTAGGTATTATATTCATAATCGTCTCTTTGGGAAGGATTATAACAAATTCACTTTATGCTGAAAAAGTAGAAAAACTGGATATACTTTTTGCAAAAGTGCGCAAAGGAGAAATGGGCAGCAAATTAATCGTAAGCAACAAAAACGATTTTTTCCCACCGCCCCTACAAGGCATGGACTGGGCTTTGCCTTACGAATCGCTTTTGCAAAGTTCGGCATCAGGAAGTCCCATTTCTGTGGTGCTAATAGATTCAAATACAAGTCTTTCTGACAGTCTTTTTACCCAAAATGATTTATTTCAGGGAGCAATCTGGCTTAAACCTATCCCGCAATCGAAACTTAACGCCTTTTATTTTAGAAAACTGCCAAAAGAAAAGTATGTGAAATAGGCGTTATCAGACTTTCCGTAGTTAAACGCAGGCTAAAGCCTACGCTACAAATGAAAGCCGTATAAATTTCCGGTGAAACAACATTAGACTTCTTGCGAAAGTCATTTTTAAGAGACAAAATATAGCATATTGTTTCGTTCCGTTATACATTAACCCCACCCGTTTTTTGTCTTTCGACAAAAAACGTCCTCCGAAGAGGGCAGCAAAAATGCTGGCAGTTTTGCGGGTGGGTTAAACGCTAAGATGAACCACATTTTGCTTTCGTAACAAATCTATTATTTACGCTAAAAAACGTACATCTAACAAAGTCAAATCATCTGTTGCTTCTACATTTTGCGCAAAATTCTTGATACTCTGTACAAAATGTTCAATCAATTCTTTGGCAGAAAGATGAATAAAAGTAAGCAAAGTTTCCGCAATTTTATCGGTATTAAAGGTTTGTCCAGTAGGATTTTTTTGGTCCACAAGCCCATCTGTATAGAGAAAAAGGTGGTCATTTTCCGAAAAAGTAAATGAATCTTCCTTGATTTTGAGTACAGGCATAATGCCCACAAAAGTGCCTTGACTTTCGAGCCAACGAATTTTCCCATTTTGCACCCAAGCAGGATAATCATGCCCTGCATTGATGTAGGAACACGTTTTGGTTCGGGTATCTATTTTTGCCAAAAACAAGGTAACAAAACGTTCTCCCCCTGTGAGTCGGAAAATAATTCGGTTAAGGCTTTCTACTATCAAGCCTAAATCGTCATGATTTGCGCAAGCAGCTCGTAGATTTGCTTGTAAATTTGACATTAACAAAGCCGCACTAATTCCTTTTCCCGATACATCTGCTATGCAAACAAAAGTTAAACCTTTTCCTTTTTTGATAACATCATAATAATCGCCGCCTACGCCCTGAAAAGGAATGTTGATAGCATTTACCTCTATTTCTAAAAAACGCCCAAAATCGGATAAAAGTAGCTGTTTTTGCAAATCAGAGGCTACATGTAATTCTCTTTTCAAAAACTCTTGCTGCATCTGCTCTCGTATCAACTGCCGATTTTGAATGGCAGTTGCCAAGATTTGCCCTACAGTTTCGATAAAAATAAGGTCGCTTTGCGCTTCTTGTTCGGAATCAGCGAAGTCTGCAATCAAAAAATAAGCATTTGTAAGTCCGCCCGCACTGTTTAGGGGAATGACATATTCTGTACCTAATTCATGTAAACATGGCAAAACCTCCTCTGTGATTTTAGTAGTATAATGTAAGAGTTGCATTTCAGCGATTGCCGTTTGACTGGCAACTCCAAAATTTAGGCGTATTCCTTCCTTCCATTCATTTTCTAATT
This sequence comes from Bacteroidota bacterium, assembly GCA_013298365.1. Classification (GTDB taxonomy): domain Bacteria; phylum Bacteroidota; class Bacteroidia; order J057; family J057; genus JAAFHL01. The sequence goes on from JAAFHL010000131.1 coordinate 8,862, forward strand.
TGTAAAAAAACATCATTTTTTTCACGCCAATTTGCGCACGCAGTACATTGCGCACAATCAAACACACACTTTTTGTGTCTAAATCGGGATTATTGACTGAACGAAGCAAATCCCGCAAAGTATCAGCCTCAAGCCTTTTGAGTTCAAGGAGTTTTTCGGGCGTTGCATTATGATACGTATTTTTCATGTTTATATTAGTTTTCTTCTAAAGCCTTCAAAATAGCTTCCACATCGGGAAATAAATCTGCCCATTGACGGGTGTCTGGAATCTTAATCGGCTTGTTTTTAGGCAGTTCTGTAGAATTGCCTAAAACATTGAGCCTGCGCACCACACTTGGACGAACATGATATTTGATATAAATATCTAAGTATGTTTCGTTTTCAGCAGGCGTAAACGTAACATATTTTTTCTGACGCATGGCTTTTTCTACCATTTTTTGCCACAACCAGCCATAGTCATCTGCGCCTACTTCGTCATCATCGGGACGAATTTGCTCCTGAAATTGAATAGAATCTTGCTTGTTTTTCAAGCCTTTTTCGATTTCATATTGCCATTCAGAGCCTTTGTTGAGCATATCAAAATAATCTTCTTGCGAGGGTTCGTCTGTCTTATTTGGCAAGTCATCTTTTATTTCTTGAATCAAATCATAGAGTTCTTTATTAACAAAAATGGTATCAACTCCTTCTTTCTCTGTCTTTTTGATTTTGGGTACTTTTGCCTGCATATTATAAGGACTTGGCGAAGGGGTAAGATACAAAGTAAGTTGAAGGTTTTGCAGTGCATCATTCCCAGGTTTCAAGCCTAATTTTCCAATGTTGTCTATATAGTCTGTTGCCAAAAAACGATACGTATAATCTATTCCAAGCGCAAAAACAGGGGTAACTTTGTAGTTAAAACCCACAGAAAGGGGTGCTTGTAAAGTGATAAGTTGATAACTTTCCTCTTCTAAGCGGGTTTGCTCTTGGTCCAATAAACCTAAATTGCGCTTATCTTTGGGCGAATAAAACAAAAAACCACCGCCTGCACTGATATAAGGATTGATTCTACGATGATTGAGCAATTTCATTTTAATACGTATATCACTGTAAATGAGACTTGTCATAACAAAACGATTTGGGCTAACGGAGTCCGGCGAAGGCAAAGCATATTGTTTTTGTCCCGTTTGTTCCGAAAAATTGCCTATTCCTATGTTAAATTGCCCACTCAATCTGCTATGCCCTTCACCCTGCAAAGAAACATTGATACCAGGATAAAAGCGATTCAGCGCAAAGTTTTTATCAGTCAAATCGCCCCTATAATTCGTTGCTGTCATTCCTACCCCTAACTGCAAGGAGTTTCGTCTCACACTTAAAGCGGTTTGTGCAATAAGTGTAAGGCTACTAAGCCCTAATATAAAAAATATAAGCAGTAATTTACGCATGCTTTCGGTTAAGGAGCTGGTAGTTTTAAATAAATGATTTTTTTAGCTTTAATTTCCACATTATTAATATCTTAACCTTACATTTTTGCCAATACCTACCTCTTCCCTGATTCGCTCTACATCAGGCATCATAGCAATCCATCGGCGTATATCGGGCATAATCACCACACCTGTGGAGGGTGGTGTCGGGAATTTCGCCCTTTGATTGAGCCGCAAGATGGTTTCTGTACGTATTTTAAAGCGATTGTATAGGTAGTCATAATTGTCTCCTGGTTTACATTCATAATAAAAATAATTTCCTTCCGCTATTGCCTTATTTTCCAAAAATAGCCACAAATCTATTTCTCCTGTTTGCACCACAAGTTCTGCTTTTTCTTCGGGCGTAATTTCCGCATCATTTAGCAAAAATTGACTACCTGAAATCGCTGCAAATTCGCTCGCAACTGCTGCGTTTTGTCCCAACAAAGGAACTTTGATTGTCGTTGCATCTACTTTTATACTGGGAAAACAAGTACTACGTTGCAAGGTTTTTAGTTCCGAAAAATAAGGTTGATATTTGTCCGCCCATGCTACGCAATCTATTGTTTTAATACGAGCTTGCTTTTCCGGCTTTGTCTTCTCATAATCGGCAGGCATTTTATCCAACAAAATCAGCAGCAAAGTATCCAAGGTTTGTGGACGTAAACTGCTTTCTACCATTTGTTCATCAATCGGATTCATGTCATAACTTTGCAAAATTTCCCATTCCAAAGAATCTTCCCGCACAATATAGATTTCTGTTTTCTCATTTTTAGCCAAAATCGTATCTTTAGGTTGTGGTTTTGGTGCAGGTGGAATATATATTTGGGGCTTATCTAGCGGTTTCAATACAGC
>JAAFHL010000133.1 GCA_013298365.1 Bacteroidota bacterium
TTGGTGCAAATGCCACGATTGTTTGTGGGATAGAAATAGGCGAATATGCTTTTATTGGGGCGGGAGCAGTAGTACTCAAAAATGTGAAACCTTACGCTTTGCTTGTGGGCAACCCTGCAAAGCAGATAGGTTGGATGAGTGAATATGGGCATCGTTTGCGTTTTGACGAAAATGGGCAAGCCGTTTGTACCGAAAGTGGAGAAGTCTATGAGAAAAAAGAAGATGGAATAAGGAAAAAGGAATAAAAAATTAGGGGTTTCTCGCAGATTATCTCGATATCTGCGTTCATCTGCGGTTAAATCTGGGAAAACCTGTAAGAAATTAATATATTATCCGTACTTTTGCGAAAATAAATAAAAACAGAACTTATAACTTATTATATAATATATGATTCAATCCATGACAGGTTACGGAATGGGCGTGAGCCACTCCGAAAATTACAAAGTAACCGTAGAATTTAAGTCTCTCAATAGCAAATATTTAGAGTTGATTCTAAAATTACCTCGCACTTATATGAAATATGAACATTTGCTTCGTAACCAACTTACAAAAGAGTTAGAAAGAGGTAAAATTTCCATGTTATTGAATGTAGAAGTGCTAAACCCCACGAAAAGAACGCTGCGTATCAATCATATTTTGCTTGATACCTATATCACAGATTTAAAAGCGATTCAAACAAAATATGATTTGCAACCGCTTACGTTAGAAAAACTCTTGGATTTGCCCGATGTGATGATAGAATCGGTGGCTGAAGAAGATGAGGAAGAGTGGAATTTGATAAAGCAAGCAACTGCAACAGCAAGTCAAGCTTTGACAAAGAGCCGAAAAGAGGAAGGAAAAGCCTTAGAATCTGATTTTTTGGAGCGTTTAGTTGCAATCGAAACCTTTTTGGCGGAAGTAGAAGCCTTTGCACCTCAAAGAATTGAGGACATTCGCAATAAAATGAAAAATACTTTGGAGGAGATTAAGAGTAGGGTAGAGGCGGATTTGAACCGTTTTGAGCAAGAACTTATTTTTTATATTGAAAGATTAGACATAAATGAGGAGATTGTGCGTTTGCGTCAGCACCTCAAATATTTCCGAGAAGTGATTAAAAATCCAAGCAATAGCGGGAAACAACTCAACTTTATTTCGCAAGAAATGGGGCGTGAAATCAATACAATCGGTTCAAAAGCCAATCATGTTTCTATGCAGCGTGCAGTTGTGGGCATGAAAGAGGAGTTGGAAAAAATCAAAGAACAAACGATGAATATTGTATAAAAAGATTTTTGTGATACATTTTTCTTTTTTTAATAAATACATATTTTGCATAAAAAACACAGCTAAATTCGCATCATTTAGCTGTGTTTTTGGATAATATTAGGGTTTACCCAAAATTTTCTCCTTAAATAAACGCCAAATCTTCCACTTTTTCTATCAAAAAATGGGGATTTGCGGCGATTAGTAGGTTTTTATGATTGAATCCCCATGTAACACCTACCGATTGAATACCTGCTTTTTGTGCTGCTTCTATATCTCTTACCTCATCGCCTATCATATAGGTATTTTCGGGAGAAAAACCTAATTGCTTACGCACTTTTCGTATCACTGCATCTTTTCCAAAGAGTGCAGTAGGGGTATGTATCGCTGAAAAGACATTAATTTGATATTTATCTAAAATAAAACGAATATTTTCAGTAGCATTTGTAGAGATAATGTGCATTTCATAGCCTTTGCTCATAAAATGATGGATTACCTCTGCCATTCCTTCAATAATTGGCACGTCTGCTGTCCTTTTCTCAAAACTTTGTCTTGCTAACTTCACTATTTTGGGAATTTGCAATAAAGAGACACCCGTTAATTGCATTAATTCCACAATTCCCTTGGTTTTCCAATCCATTATTTGCGCACGAGTAGGGGTAGGCAAATTTAATATTGGCGCAATTTCCTGTAAAACAGCTACTGCTACCTCTAATGAGTCTGCGATTGTGCCATCAAAATCGAAAAAAATGAGTTTTTGAGACATGTTTTGTATAAGTATTTTGATATTTCTGATACTAACAGATTATGTGGTGATAGAAAAAGTGCCTTTTTTTATGTGCTATATGCACAAAATATCGGTAGAAATATGTGCAAAGCCCCATTTCACGCATTTTTTCGTGCTTGCACGAAGAAATAGAATTTGATGTGTGGCAATTATCTTCTTTCTACCGATATTTTGTCGCTATGCGACAAGTCGCCACACAATTCTTTAATATTTTGATAGGTTAAAACAAATCAGCGTTTTACAAAATATTTGTAAAACGCTGATTATTATGTAAATATGTCAGAAATAAAACTTATTTTACCGCATTTACTACTGCCTCAAAAGCAGCAGGGTGATGCATTGCAAGGTCTGCAAGCACTTTACGGTCAAGTTGAATACCTGATTTGTGTAATTTACCGATGAAAGCAGAATAGCTCATTCCATACTGACGAACTGCTGCATTGATACGTTGAATCCACAATTTGCGGAATTCACGTTTTTTGTTTTTTCTATCACGATATGCGTAGGTCCAACCTTTTTCAATTTGGTTTTTGGCTACTGTCCATACGTTTTTCTTTCTGCCCCAATATCCTTTGGCAAACTCTAACATGCGCTTTCTGCGTGCGCGAGACGCTACTGCATTGACCGAACGTGGCATATTTTCTTACGAATTAATTGAATGTGAAAAATAAAAATGAAAAAAATAAAAAGAAATACAAATGAAGAATTAAAAGTTAAGAATTAAAAAGTAAAGAATAAAGCTAATTTTTTGATAGTCAATTACTAAAAACAGGAAATTAATGGTTACTAATTTATCTACTTTTGTAAAATACGATTACCTTTTATTTACGCCTATTTATTAATTTTTAATTTTTATTTATTAATTCCTTATACTTTTCCTCCAAGCAACAAAACCATTCTTTGCTCATCTGTTGCAGGAACATACCCGGCATTGCGCATAGCTCTTTTACGTTTTTTCGATTTTTTCGTAAGAATGTGATTCTTGTACGCGTGTTTGAACTTCACTTTACCGGAGGCGGTTCTTGTGAAACGCTTAGATGCCCCCGAGTTTGTTTTCATTTTAGGCATAATGTCTAAAAATATGAAATGTGGTTTAAAAAATTAAGAAATATCAAATGTGGATTCACATTCGAGGTGCAAAGTTAAGCCTTTATTTTGATATTCCAATTTTTTTTTCGTTTTTTTTCATAAATGGACTTTTTCGCAAAAAAAATCTTTTTTCTTACAAAAAAATGATATATTTAGCCCCTAATTAAACAATTAATCCGCAATTTATATGGAAGTAACAAAATTATTTGAAATTTTACAGTACCAAAAGGCAAAATATCCGCAAGAAGTGGCACTTGCAGGCAAAGTCGGTGGAAAATGGAAAACCTATTCTACCGATGACTGTATCGAAATGGCAAATAAAGTCAGTCGTGGCTTGATTGCAATGGGCATACAGCCTGGTGATATGATTGGGATTATTTCGGGTAGCCGTCCTGAATGGCATTTTTGTGATATAGGCATCATGCAAGCAGGTGCAATTCCTGTGCCACTTTATCCCACTATTAGTTCAAATGAGTATGAATATATTTTCAATCATGCAGAACTCAAAATGGCGATTATTGGTGATGCCAAAATTTTAGATAAGGTACTAGCCATCAAGGATAAAGCACCTTCATTAAAAGAAATATTTACTTTTGATGAAATACAAGGCACAAAACATTTTAGCGACTTGCTACGTGCGGGCGAAAAAACTTCGCAAGATGAAGTGGAAAAGCGCAAGGCTGCGGTAAATCCAAACGATTTAGCAACCATTATATATACGTCTGGCACAACGGGCAATCCCAAGGGGGTAATGCTTTCTCATACAAACATTGTTACAAATGTACAAGCAACCCTTCCGCTATTGCCTGTGAGTCAAGGTGATGTAACCTTGAGTTTCTTGCCATTATGTCATATTTTTGAAAGAATGGTGTTGTTTGTATATACGTATGCAGGCATGTCTGTGCATTTTTGCGATAACATAGATAACCTGCGAGATTATATGGCAGAGGTAAAACCTGAATTTTTTACGGCTGTGCCTCGTGTGGTAGAAAAATTGTATGAACGTATCATCGCATCAGGCAATGAGCAGACAGGTTTGAAGAAAAAGATTTTCTTTTGGGCAATCGGGCTTGCAAATGAATATAAAATTGACACAGACATGGGATTTTTCTACAATATGCAGCTCAAATTGGCGAAAAAACTGGTCTTTGGTAAAATTGTAGATAGATTGGGTGGCAGAGTAAAAGGCATTGTTACGGGAGCTTCTGCTTTGCCAGCAAAGTTATGCCGAGTTTTCAATGCGATGGGCGTGCCAATTCGAGAAGGATATGGGCAAACCGAACTTTCGCCTGCGGTTTCTTTCAGTCGTTTTGAGCCAGGTGGTGTAATGGACGGAACGGTAGGCTTGAAAATCAGCAATGTAGAGCTAAAAATAGCAGAAGGAACAGGCGAAATTTTGGTGAAAGGACCGAATGTTATGTTGGGTTATTACAAAAATCCTGAAGCAACGGCAGAAACAATAGACAAAGATGGTTGGCTGCATACAGGCGATGTAGGGGTTCTTTCTCCCGAAGGTTTCCTCAAAATTACGGATCGTATCAAAGAACTTTTCAAGACTTCTGGCGGAAAATATATTGCACCTCAACCGATTGAGACAAAGATGAAAGAGTCGTTTTTCATTGAGCAAATGATGGTTGTAGGCGAACATCAAAAATTCCCTGCGGCTTTGGTTGTGCCTGCTTTTCCCTACCTCAAAGTTTGGTGTGCCGAAAACGAGATTCCTTTTGATGATAACAATCGTAAGGCTTCTTTACAACATCCAAAAATTCAAGCAAAATTTAAGGAAATCATTCACGAATATAACCAGGAATTTGGAAATTGGGAACAAATCAAAAAGTTTGAACTTATTCCAAATGAATGGACAGTAGATACGGGCGAAATGACTCCTACCATGAAATTGAAAAGACGCATTATTATGCAGAAATATCAAAAAGAGGTAGAAGGTATTTTTGCGTAGATTTCTCGCAGGTTTTCGCAAATGGAAACGCAGATTTTCGCAAATGAGACGTTTATTTGCGGAGGTCTGCGTTATTTCATCTGATATAATCTAAACAAACAACTTTTTCAATCTCACCAACAACTCTCCCAACATTTCCTCCGAAAAATCCAAATGCGTAACCATTCTGATATGATAATGCCCAAAAGGTGCAGCTTTAATGCCATTTTCCGCCAATAATTGCAGCACTTCTGGCACTTTTTTCCAGTTTTGTTTCGGCTCAAAAATAACGATATTTGTATCTGCGGGCATAACCGATTCAATAACAGCCATCTCTGACAAAGTTTTGGCAATAATGCGGGCTTTTCTGTGGTCTTCTTTGAGGCGTTCAATGTTATTTTCTAAGGCAAAAAGTCCTGCTGCCGCCAAAAAACCTGCCTGTCTCATGCCACCGCCAAAGACTTTTCGCACACGCAAAGCTTTTTTTATCGTTTCTTGACTCCCCAACAAAACCGAACCTATGGGCGCACCCAAACCTTTCGACAAACAAACCGAAATCGTATCGAAATATTTCCCATATTCTTTGGGATTTTCGCCTGTTTCTACCAACGCATTAAAAACTCGTGCGCCATCTAAGTGCAAACGCAAACCTTTTTCTTTACAAAGGGCAGAAATTTCGCCAATTCTGTCCAAACGATAATAACTTCCGCCGCCTTTATTACAAGTGTTTTCTAATGCAACTAATTGTGTGTGAGGATAATGAATATCATCAGGATTGATATTTTCCAAAATTTCATTGACAGACAAAATGCCTCTTTCGCCATTCAATAATTTCATCGAAATCCCACTATTTGACATGGCTCCGCCCCCTTCATAGAGGTAAATATGCGAGCGTTTGTCGCAAATAACCTCATCTTGCGGCTGTGTATTGACCCGAATCGCAATTTGATTTGTCATCGTCCCCGAAGGACAAAATAAGCCCGCTTCCATACCAAAAATTTCCGCAGTTTTGGCTTGTAAGGCATTAACGGTTGGGTCTTCTTTAAATACATCATCGCCAATTTCGGCAGCAAACATTGCTGCACGCATCTCAGGCGTAGGTTTTGTAAGCGTATCGCTACGAAGGTCTATGAGCATAAGTTGTATGTTTATTTCTCGCAGATTTGCACAGATAAAAGGCGCAGATTTTCGCAAATTACTGTTTTATCTAATTAGAAATGTGTAATAAATGAAAGCCCATTCTGCAAGAATCCAATGCGGCTAAGTGAATCAGTATCAATGGTGTGGATTCTTGCAGAATGGAATAATAAAGGAACTTATTTCATAGACATTCCTTATTATAAATCTAACAAACTTTCAATTTTAAACTATCAATTTTAAACTAATAATGCTATCACCTTCAACTCAATCGCAATAGGCGTAGGTAAGCAGTTGATTTCCAATGTTGTACGACAAGGTTGATTGTCTTTAAAATATTCTGCATATAGACGATTGTAGGTTTTGAAATCGTCTTTCATATTTGTCAGAAAAACGGTTACATCTACGATATTGTCCCAAGAAGAACCTGCATCTTCCAAAATATAACGAATATTACGAAACACCGAATGGCATTGCGCTTCTATATCGTAAGTAATGATGTTTCCTTCTGTATCTAATTCCACACCTGGAATTTTTTTCTGCCCTCTTTCTCTGGGTCCTACCCCCGAAAGAAATAGTAAATTACCTACCTTGCGTGCATGTGGATACAAGCCTACGGGTTCGGGAGCTTTTGAGGAATGTATGTGTTCTTCCATATCGTTAATTATAGCTAATGAAAATTGTGATAGACCTAAACAAAATTAGTTCCGCAAATAACGCTATTTTATATGGGATTAGCAAAATTTAAGATGTAGATAAAATTTACAAATTTTATCTACATCTTAAATGGTTTTCATTAAGGAATGTGGTTTGATTTTGGTTGAAATAGCTGATTTGATGATTTGTTTGATATATTCGCTAAAGTTTAATCTTATTTGTAAATAATTGATTATCATATATTTTGTATTTACTTTGTCTTCATAAAAACAAAGTTACGCTACCCCAAAAACCGTATATTTTCTTTTGGCAGGTGTATGAAATGCCAAAACAATGTCCTCTTTTGCCACCCCTTCTGCGACTAAATCTTCGGCTACCTCTATATCTGTGCCATTATATTCAATGTAGATTTTCCCGTTTTTGATACGAGCATGGAAAAAACAGCCATAACTTCGACTCATGTTTTTTCAGCCGTCATGATAGCGTAGATAATGCTGATTTTCTTCATCTTGCCTTTATTAAACAAGCATGGCTTTCTTATAAAAAATAAAACCACAAAATTCACAAAGAAAAGCTAACACAAAGAACACTAAGTAGCCTGTTTTCCTATTCATCTTTGTGTTTTTTGTGAAACCTTCGTGAACTTTGTGGTAAAATTCAGCCCTTTTAGGCAAACATTTTTTTTATGAGAAAGCCATTATTAAACAAGTTGCTTTTTGGAACAAGGAATATACATGAACTAAATGCTTGTTTTTCGAGAATTGAACCTGTTTTTTTGAAATGAAACCCACGCCCAAATTAAGCTATCAATTTTTTTGGTTTCAGAAATATCATTGGGCGGAATACCCATTTTTGTCAAAAATTGATTCAAAGCTTCTATAGCTGTAACTAAGAGCCGCTCATCTTTGATTCTTTGATATTCTATTTTCAAAAAATCATATATTTTCTCCGCCAAAAACAGCTTTTTATCCCAATTTGGTATTTCGCTAATATCTGGAAATAAATAAAATTGCCCTATCATTTTATCATAAATCGGCATATCAGGATTGAGTGTATGCACCAATTTTGTAACAAATGAAAATTGAAATCCCCCTTGCAAGGGTTTGATTACTTTCTCCATAATATCCGTTATCTCATCGGTTCGCATCTCGGCTAAATACTCAAAATAAACATCAGAAAAACGAGGCTCAAGACGTGCCATATTCAAGCCCCAAAAACTTTTATACTTAACCCTAAATTCCTCATCTATGGTGTTATCCAAAGTAACCGCTAAGTACTGCTCAAAATGATTTTTTCCCATTCGGTTTCGAGGAAATACTTGATCAACCAAGTCGCATCTATGCGCACTTGTTCATTGATATTTTCGTACTGATAATTTTCCATTAAAAATTGTAAACTTATGTGCCTTAGTTGTTTTTTCATAAAGCCTTAATATGCAACTCCTTCAACGCCTTTTCAGGCACTTCCGCAGGTGCGTCCATCATCAAATCTCTCCCACTCGAAGTTTTTGGGAAAGCAATCACCTCCCGAATCGAAGTCTCACCTGCCAACAACATCACCCATCTATCCAATCCAAAAGCACAGCCACCATGCGGAGGTGCACCATATTCAAAGGCATTGAGCATAAAGCCAAATTTCTCTTGTTTTTCCTCCTCTGTCAAGCCCAAAATATCAAAAATCTTGTCTTGTACGTCTTTTTGATGAATACGAATACTACCCGAAAGTATTTCGTTGCCATTCATCACCATGTCGTAGGTTTGTGCATAGACTTTTTCGGGTTCTGTGTCCAAATAATGCAAATGCTCTGGACGTGGCGAACAGAAAGGGTGATGCGCAAACGTCAATTTCCCTGTTTCTTCGTCTTCTTCAAACAAAGGAAAATCCACGACCCAAAATACAGACCATTTGCTTTCATCTATCCATTTTTCCGTTTTACCCAAATGTAAACGCAAGTTACCCAAAGCTTTGCGTACTTTGCCTTTGAGTTTATCGGCTACTAACAAAAGCATGTCACCTTTTTCTGCGCCTGCTTTTTCACAAATCGCCGCTAATTGTTCTGGCGAATAAAATTTATCTACGGAAGACTTGATGCCTTCTTCATTATAACGTACCCAAACCAAGCCCGTTGCGCCCCAGCCTTTGACCATTTCCGTCAATTTGTCAAGGTCTTTGCGGGTATATTTTGCGCAACCTTTGGCATTAAGGCAAGCAATCAAGCCATTTTCTGCCAAAACGCCATTGAAGACTGAAAATTCTGTGCCGCCCATGACCTCATTTAGCTCAATAATCGGACATTCAAAGCGCAAATCAGGCTTATCAGAGCCGTACAAACACAAAGAATCTTTGTAGGGAAGGCGCAGAAAATCAGGCAATTCCACATTTGCTACCTTTTTGAACACATGTTTTGTCATGCCTTCAAAGGTGCGGAAAATATCTTCTTGCGAAACAAAAGCCATTTCGCAGTCTATTTGTGTAAATTCGGGTTGTCTGTCGCCCCTAAAATCTTCATCTCTAAAACATTTGACAATTTGATAGTACCTATCCATGCCTGCCACCATCAACAACTGTTTCAAAATTTGGGGAGACTGTGGCAAGGCATAAAAAGAGCCAGGACTCATACGAGACGGGACCAAAAAGTCCCTTGCGCCTTCGGGCGTGGACTTGATAAAGAAAGGCGTTTCTATTTCGCAAAAATCCAAATCATTCAAATACTCACGCGTTGCAGCCGCTACTTTTGCCCTAAGACGCAGATTATTAGCCATTTGTGGGCGGCGAATATCCAAATAACGATATTTCATGCGCAATTCCTCGCTGCCATCTGTTGCATCTTCAATCAAAAAAGGCGGTAATTTTGCAGGATTCAAGACTTCAATACTTGTCGGCACGATTTCTATTTCGCCCGTAGGAATTTTGGCATTTTTACTTTCCCTTTCCAACACCGTTCCTTTGACCTGAATCACAAATTCACGCCCCAAACCCTTGGCTTTTTCATACAATTCGGGCAATTCCTGCGATTTTACCGAAACTTGTGTAATGCCATAGCGGTCACGCAAATCCAAAAAGAGCAAATAGCCCAAATCTCTTGTGCCTTGCACCCACCCTGACAGGGTTACTTCTGTGCCAATATTTTCTATACGAAGCTCACCGCAGTTGTGAGAACGAAAATGTGTTTGCATAGTGTTTTTTTGTTTTAAGGGCGCAAAGATACGGAAAAATGAGGAGATATTTTCTATCGTTCTTTGACAACTTTTGCGATTTCTACTGTAAAGTAGGGCTTAACGCCTATATTACTGGCAAAAAGTCCTGAAAAACTAAGCAAAAAATTGCTATATCATACAATAGGGTTCGGAACTTTTAGAAAGCTCCGAACCCTAAAAAACAGGATTATTCCAGCATTTCCTTCAACACTTCATCTATTTCTTTCAACTCGGCGGCGATTTGCTTTTTGCTTTCTATACGTAGCCGCCCGATATTGTAATCATTTTCTGCGATATTTTCGCTTTTGAGCCATGCCATTGTGTTTTGCGTACACGACTGCCCCAATGCTGATAGGCGGCTGTGTAGCGGCTCGCTTGCTTTGTATTTCGGGAGGGGAACATCTAAGATTTTTTTCTGTACGTGTCGAGGACCAAATAGCCCCGTAGCCTGAAAATCTTTGATACGAATATTGGCATATTGACTGTTGAGAAATGCGGCTACATAATAGGCTTCTTGTATATTGGTAAAATATGCTACATAACTGGTAGTATCAACAATAAATTCTAAATCAAAATCTTCCCTTTTTAGTACACAAGCATTTGCATCTTTGGCAGAAGCAGTATAAAGTACCATAAAAGGCATATTTAGGTTTTGTGAAGTTAGTTTTTTTTGTCCATCAAGCCAATCTAAATAGGTAGCATCTTTACTATTTTCCGTCTTATTTGCCTCCCATGCTTTTTCTACTTTCCAAAACCAATTAGAAGTATTCATATTTAGATTTAGTTCTAATATTTCGTCATGATGTAGTAAACGGATATATTTTTTGGCAGGGACAGTAGCAGTAGCCTTGTCTTGAATAATGTTTATGGGCAATAGCACTACGGGTGGAAAAAGATAGCCAAAAGGGAGAATATTTTTTGCCAACAAAGTACGGAAAAAATATGCTGATTCTACTAAACCTTTAATAATAATACTTTTCCAAGGGGCTTTGCCATCTTTTTGATTATCGGGGTGCGAAAAGGCATACATTACCCTATCGTGCCAATCCCAAGG
>JAAFHL010000132.1:0-7141 GCA_013298365.1 Bacteroidota bacterium
TTGTAACTGTGGGTTGTTGTAATACAAAAATAACCTATCGCTTGCAGGATTGGGGTAGAGCTTGAAGCTGCTTTCAAGGGGTGTGTTTTCGGCGATGCCTACCGTTTCGCAGCCTGGCACAAGGCAGCCGAAGGAATCTGTTTTGACAAGCCAACCATTTGTATTAGGGCTGCCTGGCGTTTCGTCATACGCTACACCGCACATTACAAGACTACCGTCTGCCTGTTCCAATACATCACTAAAAATATGGTCTCCTTTACAGGTTAATGTAAGATAATGTCTATTCCAAATAACATTACCAGATGGAGATATTTTTACCGCCCAGCCTTCTACTTTTGCGCTATCTATTTGAACAGAATCGGGGGAGAAATTATGACGATATACAACAATTTCATTTCCCACAGCAATATAATTACCATTTTGTGTCTCTATAATTTTGTTGAAGCGTGTAAAACCAGAATCTTTTCCTAAAACCAGCCCCCATTGTTTTACAAAATTTGCATCTAATTTTTCAATGTATCCTCGTACATATAATTGAGCTTGATTGGGTGTACCTAATGGGTCAAGTACATTGTAGTATCTACCGCCACAAAAGATATAGCTATCATCTTGGGTAGGGATAGCCCATAAACTGCTTCTATAATCAAGAGAAGGAGTATTATAAGATTTGAGAATATTCCCTTGTGTATCATATAATAAAACATTAGGGTGAAAGGCAAGTTTCCAAACACCGTTATCATTGAACCTTTTTATTTTATAGCTTGCTGATAGTAAGCCTTTATTACATTTTTGCAAAGATAAACAATCCTCTTGATAATCAAGTAAACCATATTGCAGCCGTTTTAGCTCATTTCCTACAGAATCTGTAAGGATAAGTAATATATCTGTATCATAGAAATTGCCTTGATTGTCATGCTTAAATAGGGTACAAAGCAAAGCTAAAGTATCATTATTATATTCTACATGGCTTTCAACAGTTAAATTATCTAAGTTATGAGTAGGATAATATTCTTTAGTAAAAATAATGTTAAGCGTGGAATCTAATTTCCAAATAAAACCACTAACACCTTGCATGACAGTATCCTCAAAAATTCCGCTTGCAAAATAATAATTACCCAATTTAGATTTGCTAACAGATGCAGGATATATCCAATAATCTTTGTTTGTACTATCCAAAATTTGAAAATGCTGAATATAGCCCTGCTGGTTAGCTACCCCAATAAAACTACGATTAGGATAAGGGGCAATATGGTCACCCACAAAACCCGAAATAATAATAGAATCACCACATTGCGTTATGCCTTGAATAATCGCTGCTGGATATGTAAAATCGTATTTTTTATTAAACCCAATCTGTGCCAAAGCGATATTATAGAAGCAAAATATTGAGATTATGATATATTTTTTCATGATATAAAAAGATAAAAAGAGGCATACCTACCCCAAAAGATAGGCATACCTCTTATGGTACAAATTAGTGTTGAACGCTTAATTTACCTGCTGCTAATATTTGAGAGCCTTCTTTGCAGACATATAAATATACGCCCGCACTTACTTTTCGTGTGTCCCATAGTATTTTGCCTTGCATATCTGAACAAGGTAATCTGTCTATGATTTTGCCGCTTATATCTGTTATTTCTATGAAAACAGAGGATATGTTTTCTGAAAGATGATAGTCAAAAGTTACATATTCGGTAGCAGGATTGGGATATACAGCTAAGGTAATCGCACTTTCTGACAATACAGATGCAGGATTAGCCGCTTGTCTTTGTTGCGTTGTATTTGGCAAAATAGCAGGATATTCTTTGCAGAGTCCATAATGAAAACAAAGGATATTGCTTGCTATGATGCCTGATTTACTTTCAGAAGCGTCTCGAATAAGGGTTAAGCCTGCTATTTCGTTAGCATTTAACTGCGCTAAGGTACGATTTGATTCACTAACCGCTAATTTTAAATTCATCAAATCCGTATAATTTTGATGCTCTGCTAATTCTTCTTCATTGAGTTTAAATTGTGCAGGAATAGTGGTAAGTGTAGATAAAGCATTGACAGCTTGCAGGTTATCATAGTACAATTCTGCTAAAGTGTATTGATAAGGAAGCGCATTTAAGTTAGTAAGCCAAATAGCCAATGTATCTGTATTATATCCTACACTATCTTTCAACATATTTTGGATAAGTGGATAGCCTATTTCTGCCATTTCTGTATGTGTTTGCATCAAGCTATTTTCTAAAACAGTTCTAACAGACCCCGTTATGCTGGCACTTTTTAGCGCACTTATCATATATTGGGGCAAAGGGGTGCTTATTTCTGTGGCAAGAAAGGTAAGAAAGCGGTCATTTCGTAACACATCTGGATTTGCCAAACATAGCTCAAATATCATCGCTTGTGGCAGAATATCTTCTGAAATCGCACTTCTTAGGGCTTCTTCTGATAAGTATGGCGCACGAGCAAGCAACTGACTACGCAATGTCCAAGCATCATCTGACCATGTTTGAGTAATGTTTTGTACCAAAGCACTTGTATTTCCCTCATCTATCAACTGTTCGTAGGTATAAAGCAAAGAAATATATTCGGTTTGCGTGATATAAAACTGCGTTTTCAAGGTACTTATTTCGCTACCTGATATTGTGTTATCGCCTAAACCGACATGATTGTTGGTTAGACATTCATGTATATTGGGACGAAATTTTTTCGTTATAGTTGATGTTGAATAGTTGATAGGGTTATGCGTACCACTTGTGTAATAATAAGTTAAGCTTAAGGCATTATCAAAATAGTCATCTTCAGGAAAATCTGCATTTTGGGAGAATGTGTTTCCAGCATCAATAGTGGAAGTAGGACTTGGGTCTCCTTGTGCTTTCCGTATTCCATCAGCTACCCCCCCACTTGCAATTACCGCAATATCTGCATAGTCATTTGTATGAGTATTGCAAAGATATTGCAAACCTGTAAAAGGAAATAAAGTTTTCACATTATTCCGATTCGCCAAGTTTCCAATATACAAACCATTATAGTCATTCCTATACAATTGATTAGGAGCAGTTCCCGTATTATTCGCCCTTGTGCCTATAGTATAGCGAAATGCCCCGCTTGTAGCCACTTCTTCCATTCTATTTTCTTCAATTCTATAACTGCTTCCTGTATTAATAATGATGCCCTCGTGTATTGGAAAAGCCCCATTTGCAGGTGCGACAAGATAAGGATTCCCTCCGACCGAAAACTGATTCTGCAAAATCGTAGGAAAATCCACCCCATTCGACTCTATTCCTCGAATATTGTTTTCAAAGCGGCAACCATGTACGGTATAAGTATTCATACTTCCCTCTTTATCTGCCCGTATGCCATAGTACAAATTTTTAAATACAGAAGGCTCTATATCCTCAAAAGGGCAAGGCGGGTTTGTGCCAGGTGCAGGTACATTTGTATAATCACAATGTCCTTTGACCGAAAAACCTGCATCTATGGTATAAATCCCTGTGCCTAAGTCCTGTGCATAGTTAATTCCTGTGGTCTTGGCATTTTCAAAATGGCATTTTGTTATGTTTAACCCTTCTATATTCCACGCAGTGATATGCGCTTTGAAGGGTACATTTTCTACATCTCCTCTGTAATCATTATCAATCAGGAAATTACAATCTGAAAAATAACTGCGATTTGGCAAAGGATTTCCAAGAAAATCCGCATTATGGTATTTCATAAAAGCAACCGAACGCTGATTGTTAAGAAACGCTGAATTACGGGCTTGTACAATTCCGCCAAATTGCCCCGAACCATATAAATAATCAGTGGTAATTGCCGTATGTGCATTTTCTACCACAGAATTGTTCGAGATATTCACATACCCTTGTAAGTAATTTCCATTTGCATCAGGTTCTTGTGGAAAAGCGACATTGCCCATGACTTCTATTCCGCCCCACATTTCGCCACACAGATTGGTAATTTTGCTATTATCCAAAATAAGTTTTGCACCAGGTTCTACGTAAATCATTCCATATTTGGGCATACCTACCGTAAAATCTTTAATAGTAAGCGTTACCCCTGATTGAATACGCAGATTGCTACGCAAGGCTTTTTCACTTTGATACACATCATCAGTCGTAATATTGGGGTTGGGATTATAGATAAGTTCAGGCTGCCATGTTTCATTTTGAGTAAGCAGTTTTTCAGTTTGTAACCTATCATTATAAGGTAAATCTACTTCCCATATTCCCCTTCCCCAAGTGCCTACTCGCATAATACCTGCGCAAGAATTGATTTTCATGCTGGTAATACGAATGTTAGGGAGTTTATTTCCATACCTTTCCCAGTCTGTCATGTTGGCATCTTTGTAGAAAACGCCATTGTCCATACCGATAAAAATACGGTCGTATGAGCCATCTTGATACGCCATTGTATTAATAGGTAAGTTGCAAAGGCTATTATTTGGGTCGTCATTTGTCCAAATCAGCCCACCGTCTGTAGATTTAAAAATTTTATAATCTTGTTGATAACTCATAAAACTAATCCAAATTTTATATGTATCTGCCCCGTATATTTTTGTGGACCAATGCTTTTCCAATCATTTGTTTGAGGGGTAGCCCCTTGCGCACACGAAGCCCCTGCGCCAAAAGTAGTCGCATACTCTTGGTAAGCAGCCAAAGCTTCTGTAAAATCTCCATTAGAACCATAGAGCCTTGCCCCCCACATTTCTAATTCTCTTTCCATAAACTCATAATCGCCCTCCGCACCATTAGGAGAAGGCGTGTTATTATTGTTACCTGGTGCATAAAACCTCTCCAACGAATCTATGATGTTGGTAGGTGGGCTATAAGTTTGCCCTAATAAAATTTGATTAGAAGCCCCTAAAACTATCATAACTATTGCTTTAATAATTAGACATGAATATGTGGGGGGTAGAATTTGTTTGTTGTTTCATAAAAAATAAAATAAATGGTAAAATATAAGGTACAAAACAAAATCAAAGTAGTGGACAAGGCGCAAAAAGAGCCTTTCAAGTGCATGAGCAAGCAAGTATGGGAGTTGTGATGTTTTTTTGCAAGTATAGGGGTTTATTTTGAGAAAAGCAAGAAAAACAAAAAAATACACACACCTCTCCTGTACAAGTATCCCGCCTATAAGGCTTGTTTATTGAGGTATCAAATTGACAAGCCTTCAAAACTATTTGTTGATTATCTTGTTATTAGGGTGCAAATACACGTTTTAGCCGTACACATACAATGAATATTACAATTATCGCTGGGAGTCCTCGTACAGAAAGCATTACCAAAAGAATTGCCTTACATCTCAAAGACAAATTGGCGCAAGATGCGCAACTCAATATACAACTGTTAGATGTAAGCGAAGTCCCTTCACTCACTTTCAAAACGGTTTGGAATGTGATTGAAAAAGTGCCAACAGAGCTGCATGAAAAATGGCAGATGATGCAAAGTGCCGATGCTTTTATTTTTGTAACGCCTGAATATAATGGGAGTTATGCCCCAAGTATGAAAAACTGGCTCGACCATTTTCCCAAAGATACCTACTATCGCAAAACCATTGGCATCGTAACGGGTTCGACTGGCGCAATGGGGGGCATGAGGGCTACTCAGCAAATGCAGCAACTGATTTGCGCATTGTTTGGTGTGCCTTGTCCACATATGTTGATTGTGCCTTTTATGGACAAAAAAATGACAGAAAGTGGTGAGTTAATAGATACTAATTTTGAAGGAAATGTAAATAAATTCGTTCAGGAATTTTTGTGGCAAGCAGGGCAATTAATGACTAATTAAGAATTAAAAGTTAAGAATTAAAAGTGTAACAATAAGAATAACAACAATAATACCTTAACTATTATCCTCTTAATTATTTTTGCTTCTATGACAATTTTTGTGGATTTTTGCGTAAAGTAGGGGTTGCAACCCCTACTTTACGCAAAAATCCCTGCTTTGAGACTTGTCTCCACAAAAATTATCACATAACCTTATTTTTAATTTCTTAGTACATGCAAGAACTAAGGTCTCGCATACATCAACTGCCAAGTTTTTGTACTGAAAAAGCAAATGTTTTCCTCAAAAGAGAAGATGAATTAGGCTTTGGTATTTCGGGTTGCAAAAAACGAAAATATCTTTCCCTCATTCCTTTTTTGCAGGCACAGAAGTATGAAATTGCTTACTTGATTGGGGGTGAAAACTCCAATAATTTAGTGGGGCTTGTACAGGCTTTGCGTGAGGCAAAAATCCCTTTTTTAGCCTATATCAAAGCAACAAAACAAGTGCAAAAACAGGGAAATGCTTTCCTTTTGCATCTTTTGACAAAACCCGAAGAACGTATGTATGTGCCAAGTGAACAATGGCATGAGGTAGAAAAAATCGCCGAAACGGATTTACAAATAAGTGGAAAACGGGGTTATATCGTTCCCGAAGGCGCAAGTTGTTCGGCAAGCATTATGGGACTATGCACATTAATGCAGGACATTGAGCGCAATGAGTCCGAAAATAACTTATTTTTTGACCATATTTTTATAGATGCTGGAACAGCTTACACAGCCGCAACGCTTGTGGCAATGAATTACTTTTTGCAAAGAAAAACCCACATTCATGTCATTTATATTGCAGGAAATGAAACTCTTTTTTGGCAACATTATCAGAAAGTAGCAGCCTTTTTTATGGAAAATGACATGCCTTTTACCGCTCCCCTCCCCCCAAATATACAGCATCATTTCCCAAAAACGGCTCGTGCTTTTGGTAGCGTAAATGCCACCATCAAACAAGCAGTAATTGATTTTGCTCAAACAGAAGGCATTTTGACAGACCCTGTATATATGGCAAAAACCTTGTTTACGGCAAAAGACATTATTTTTTCGCAAAAACTAACAGGAAATATCCTGCTCATTCATTCAGGTGGTGGTACAGGGCTAATGGGATTTGCAAATGACAACGGTTTCAAGGGGCTATGACCGCTTGGAACGTTGTCATTTACTTTTTAAGATGGCTTACCTTTCAAGCGGTCGAAGACCCTTGAAACGGTAAGCCATCATTTAGTCAACGGACTCTCCCCTACCATATTCCCCGCAGGATTATAATTGCAAACCCCAATAATGCCACCATCGGGACAGGTCGCAATCGCACAACCTATCTCCGTTGTTTTTGCCCAAATAACC
>JAAFHL010000132.1:7151-11119 GCA_013298365.1 Bacteroidota bacterium
ATAATGCCCTGCCCCATTGCTCCAATCTATCACACCGCCATGATAATCTTTTTTCTCTTCTAACCAAGTTCCCACTATCATATTGGGCTTTGCATAGCTATTATCACCTCCCATAAATAAATTTTCACCATATTTATTGGCTTGACGATGTTCCAAATCACAACCTTTTTCGTTTGCCAAGTGCTTTGCCCATTTGTCTGCATATTCCGCAAGTGTAGGACTCCATGTTACTTTTCCTATACCTACTTCTGCTCGTGCGGTATTATGTTCTTTTAAAAATTCATCTATTTGCGTTTGACTAAGGGCAGTCTTAGTTGGAATAGCATTATTATTCTCTGTGGGAGGTAACGTAGCATTTGTATTTGTTGAAGTAAAAACATTGCCCCCTTTGACCACTTCATTATTAGGAATGGAAATATCTCCCACATTTCCAATAAGCCAAGCAGTACCTAATGTTGCAGGATTTTTTTCGAGCCGTAAACTTCCATCTTTATCTTGACACAAATATTTATTATTGGTTATATTCATAATTGTACTATAACCTTCTTTATCAATATCTATTATTTGCCATATTTGACTGCTTGCCTCTTGGTCAAAAGGCATACAAACAATTTTATCTGCTTGTACATCAAGCATACATTCCCGCCAACGATTGCTAATGCCAAAAGTATTTTTGCTTACAACAGTTATTTGCCATTGCGCACTCCACCAGCCTGGTTTGATGGCATTAGACATGATATTGTCTGTTTCGCTGTTTAAAAACGCATTTTCATCTCGTTCATTTTTAATATGAACATATTGTGCATTTACAGCTAATACACTAACAATCAATATGATAAAAATGATACTGTTTTTTCTCATGGTAGAATAAGTAAAATTATTTGTAATCCCATAAAGATTGTAACGAATTGCAAATGTATATATTTTATTTTGTCATTTTTGTGTAACTGTTTAGCTATATCAATGCTACGAAGGTCTGCGACCATTCGTAGCGTTCCAAAAGTCCATAAATTTGCGTTTTTCTGCCTTTCGAGTGGCTGCAAGCCCTCGAAATGGCTTGTTCCTAAATAGATACAAAAAATGTAATTTAGCAAAGCTAAATGATGGGCATTGGGCTTTGACAGGCTCAGCCACCCATGCCAAAGTTATTATTTTTTACTTCTTCTTAAAATACTCTAACGCTGCTGTAACCACCGCAGGCAAAGCTGTAATCACAATAATGCCCACAACTACGGCTTCAAAGTGCTTTTGTACCCACTCAAAACCGCCAAAGAAATAGCCTGCAAGTATGCCAATAATTACCCAAGATACGCCACCTACAACGTTATATAGCATGTATTTTTTCCAGTCCATCTGTCCGATACCTGCCACAAAAGGCACAAAGGTTCTGAAAATAGGTAAAAAACGGCTGAGAATAACTGCCATTGCACCATGTTTTTCATAAAAATCTTGCGTTTTTATCAAGTATGCTTTTTTGATGAAACGAGATTCCCGCTCAAAAATGGCAGGACCTACTTTTCTGCCCACCAAATAATTGACGGTATTACCAATGATTCCGGCAAGTGAGAGAATGATAATGGTTACAAATATTTCTAATGGCGCATCTGCACCTGCTGTTTTTGTGCCTACGGCAAACAGTAAAGAGTCGCCAGGCAAAAACGGTGTTACCACAAAACCTGTTTCGGCAAAGATAATCAATGCCAAAATACCATATACGCCTACAGGATACTCTTTGAGAATCTCGTCAAGGTGTTCGTTGAAGTGTAGAATAAAATCTATCATGTATTGTATTTTTGTGTTACAACCGTTGCAAAGGTCTTTGACCGTTTGCAAGGTTGTATAATTGTGTGTTATGACCTTTGCAAGGTTCTATGATTATGTGTTATGACCTTGCAAACGGTCGGAGACCTTTGCAACGGTCATAGTACATAATGCGCACAAAGGTAAGGACAAAAAGCGAAAACTAAACAATAAATCCGTACCTTTGTCGTATAAAAATCATCTGTTATCTACATAGAAATGCAATCAAAAAAAGTGTTGTTGCCGTTATTTTTTACGGTATTTTTGGATTTGTTGGGGGGCGGATTAGCGATTCCTATCATGCCCGATTTGTTGCTCGAACCCACAGGCGGCGTATTACCTTTTGCGATGGATAGAGAAACAAGAACCTTGATATTCGGCTTTTTAGGGGGGATTTTCTTTTTGGCGCAATTTCTCGGCGCACCTATTTTGGGCGCAATTTCGGACAGAGATGGGCGTAAAAAAGTACTTTTAATGTCGCTTGCAGGCACACTTGTGGGCTATTTACTGTTCGCTTTTGGCATTTATATCCAAAATATTTACCTTTTATTTTTCAGTCGAGCAGTTGCAGGTTTTATGGGCGGGAATATTTCTGTCGCACTTTCTGCTATTTCCGATGTGAGCGATGAGACAAATAAAACCCGCAATTTTGGCTTAGTAGGCGCAGCTTTTGGCTTAGGTTTTATATTTGGTCCTTTTTTAGGCGGAAAATTGGCAGACCCGCATACGGTTTCTTGGTTCAATTTGATGACACCTTTTTTGGTAGCCGCCATTTTAACAGGTATTAACATGTTTTTGGTGATCATTAATCTCCCCGAAACCTTGAAAGAACGGAGAGAAAGAAAAGTAACGATTTTTACGGGTTTGGAAAATATCTCAAATGCCTTTCAACACGCAAATTTGCGCACCACATTTCTGACTGTTTTTTCCATTACCTTTGGTTTTTCGCTATTTACACAGTTTTTTAGCGTATTTTTGAAGAAGAAATTCCAAATGGATATGGGACAAATCGGCATGATTTTCGGCTATGTAGGCGTTTGGTCGGTTATTTCTCAAGCAGCATTTTTGCGCCCTTTGAGCAAAAAATTCAATTCCCTCCAAATTTTAAAAGTCTCATTATTAGCTATTTCTATCTTAATGATAGTTATCATTTTGCCACCTACCCCTTTTTATTACTTTTTCATCATTCCCTTTGTAGCCATTTCGCAAGGCATGACACAACCCAATATCAATACCATTGTAACCAATCAAGCCGCTGCAAATGAGCAAGGGCAAATGTTGGGCATCAATCAATCGGTGCAATCACTTGCCATGGCGATTCCGCCCATGATAGCAGGTTTTTTGAGCAACATAGACATACGACTTCCCAATATTGGCGCAGCGATTTGTATGTTTATTGGCTGGGCGTTACTGTATTTTGCATTAGGGCGCAAGGTTTGATATTCATTAAAGCAAAACCATTCTGAAAGAATCCGCAGACAAGGATTTAATAGCGAAAATTTCTGGATTCTTGCAGAATGGGACATGTTGAAAACTATCAAAGAAGAAAAATTATTCCGTTTGACGTATAAACCTAATCTTTATAAATAATATTCATACCAAACTTCATTTTTATGAAAAAACTATTGTTTTTATTACTACTTTCTCCGAGCCTGTTGTGGGCAAGGGGCTGGTGCTATGGTGGAGATGATTCCTTTACCGAGGTATATTGGAGTCCAAAAGTCTTTGATAGGGAAGACTATACGCCTTTTTATTTCACATTTGAGCGATTGTACGATTATAAGTGGAATGAATCTCCCTATAAATACAAGGACAATACCGCCGAATGGATAGATTTTTTGGGCAAAACGCCGCTTCGTTCAGATGTAGATTCTTTGCTTTACACACAAGACAAAGCCACTTTTCAGCAACTCTTAGACTGGGTAAAGAACGACAAACAACCCAAAGGCATGTTGCTAAACAACAGTTTTGCCAAGACAATGAAGGCAAAAAAAGACATAAATGCCGCAGAATACCTGCTTTTTGCCAAAAAATGCGAAAAATGGGTAAATATTGGCACAGACCCTTGGGCAGTTGATGAGCCGACAAAAGACAATAAGGCGATGATGGTACTTTTTGCCGAAGGCGAACAAAAATGGGCAAGTGTGGAAAATGCTTTTCTCAAAAGA
>JAAFHL010000134.1 GCA_013298365.1 Bacteroidota bacterium
CTCCTAATGGGTTACCCCCCACATATTGTGGTATAAAAACCATAGGGGCTGTTGTATTTATATAGTCATCTGGGCTGTTAATAGCATAGTTTAAGGTACTCGTGGAAGCACTTACAAAGCGGACATTGCTACCATTTTGCCCAAAACTTGAATAATCTTCTATACTATTTGTACAAATACCTGAACTTGAAGGCAATACGAATTCAATGCGTACAGGTACGCTAAAAGGTATGCTGTATATGCCTGTTGCCGCAGTTGTAGTTGTGGCTATCAAGCTATTGCTTGCATTATAGGCATTCACAATGACATTGGATACACCAGGTTCTATGGTAGGTGCAGCAGTTTCCCTTGTTCCATTTCCATTGTAATCTCTAAAAACAGTGCCACTAATTTGTGCTTCAAGTAGCAGTGGCAAAAAGTATATACAAGCAAACACAAGTCGCTTAGTATGTAGGTTAATGTGAAGAAGTGATTGTAACATTTAGTAAAAAATAATATTTGAAAATATTTGCAGTTAAAATCTTTAGAAAAGAGAAAATACTATCTTTTTTCTCTTTTCTATTTTGTTGGCAAAAAATATACCATAAAATGAATACTATCTTTCTTTTTTCGTATCTGCTAAGTTACTACATGATAATCAACTTATTGTAGTAACAATATTTTTTTTTATTAGGTAAGAAAATGTTAATTAGAGGGAAAAATAATTTTAGCTAATTTAGCCTAAATTATCTTTTGACTATACAATCGCATGAAAATAATGGACATTTTTAGTAGAAAACCAGCAAAATTAGTAATTTTATGTGTGAAATTGCTAAAAAAATCCTACCTTTGTCTCTCAAATATACACAGATATAAGCAAAATTTACAGCTATATTGCCTCAGTTCTGCGATTAGCTTACATCTGTGAGAAATAAAAAAACTATGTCAAAAAATCGTCTTTTTTTATTAGATGCCTTTGCATTGCTATACAGAGCGCATTTTGCATTCATTAAAAATCCACGCCGCACCAAAACAGGCTTGAATACTTCGGCTGTTTTTGGCTTTACCAATTATCTCATAGATATTGTAACAAAAGAAGACCCTACACATCTTGGCGTGGCACTCGATACTTCTGCACCTACTTTTCGTCATATTGAATTTCCTGATTATAAGGCGCAAAGAGAGGAAACGCCCGAGGATTTACGCATTGCAGTGCCATATGTATATAAAATGTTAAAGGCTTTGAATATTCCTGCTTTGAAATTAGATGGCTTTGAGGCAGATGATATTATTGGTACCATTTCGCAGCAAATGCCCGAAGAGGAATTTGATGTATATATGGTTACGCCCGACAAAGATTATGCGCAATTGGTCAAATCAAATGTGTTTATATATCGTCCGCCAGGGAAGTTTGAAACAGGTTATACCATTTATGACAGAGAAAAAGTGATTGAAAAATACGGGCTTCCGCCAGAGCAAATCATTGATTATTTGGGACTTATGGGCGATGCTTCGGACAATATTCCAGGTGTGCCAAAGATTGGCGAAAAAACAGCGATTGCCCTTTTGCAAGAATATGGAACGATGGATAATATTTTTGCCAATGTAGATAAAATTACCAAAAATAGCATTAGAGAAAGTCTCAAAGAAAATGAAGAAAAGGGCAGATTATCCAAACATTTGGCAACCATAAAATGTGATGTTCCCCTTGAATATGAAATAGATAAGCTCAAAGTAGGTGGGGTAGAATTGACGGAATTGTTGGAAATTTTGGATGAATTGGAGTTTAAAGGCATTGGAAAACGCCTCTTAAATAGCCGTTTCAATCCTGTAGGTCCAACGGCGCAAACCGATTTGTTTGGCAACTCGGTGGCAGGTTATGTGCCGCAAAATCAAGCTGTTCCTTCGCCTAAAACCGAAGCACCCACACTTGAATTATTGGATAGCAATGCCAATATTAGCACGAGTACACATGAATATATCTTGCTCAATACTTTGGCACAATGTGAGGCTTTGGCAAAAGAAATCGAAGTAAATGGCGAATTTTGTTTTGACACAGAAACAACTTCTTTAGATACTTTGGTGGCAGAATTGGTGGGCATATCTTTTTGTATGGAAAAAGGAAAGGCTTATTTCGTGCTTTGCCCCGAAAACAGAGCGGAGACACAGGAAATTGTAGCTATTTTTAAGCCTGTTTGGGCGAATGAAAATATCCTAAAAATTGGGCAGAACATCAAATACGACATGGAAGTTTTGCACAAATATGGCGTAGAAATCAAAGGGAAATTGTTTGATACTATGCTTGCGCACTATGTCATCAAGCCCGAAGGCAAACATGGCATGGACGATATGTCGAGAAATTTGTTGGATTATAGCCCTGTTTCGATTGAAACCTTAATTGGCAAAAAAGGAAAAGGACAACTGTCTATGCGTCAAGCAGATGTAAATGCCTTAAAAGAGTATGCCGCCGAAGATGCGGACATAACGTTCCGTTTATATCAATTTTTGAAAGAAAAAGTAGCAGGAAACAAGGTATTTGAAGACATAGAAATGCCGCTTGTTCCTGTTTTGACTGAAATGGAATTGGAAGGGGTAAAATTGGACAATATTGCTTTAGCAGAATATTCAAAGGAACTCGAAATCCGTTTGGTAGCTTTGGAAAAGCAAATTCATGCGGTTTCGGGCTTTACGTTTAATGTCAATTCGCCAGCACAACTTGGGGAGGTTTTGTTTGAAAAAATGAAATTAGGCAAGGGCAAAAAAACCAAAACAGGGCAGTATTCTACCGACGAGGAGGCACTTACCGAACTTGCAAATACAAGTACACACGAGCTTCCGATGATTGTGTTGGAATATCGTGGGCTGAAAAAACTAAAATCTACCTACGTTGATGCTTTACCCGAACTCATCAATCGTCAAACGGGACGTGTGCATACTACTTTTAATCAAACGGTTGCGGTTACGGGGCGTTTGAGTTCTTTGAATCCTAACCTGCAAAATATTCCCATTCGTTCCGATGATGGAAAAGAAGTAAGAAAAGGCTTTATTCCTCGAAATGAGGACTTTGTGATAATGTCTGCCGATTATTCGCAGGTAGAATTGCGGATTATGGCGGCTTTTTCGGGCGATGAATCTATGATAAATGCTTTTCGTTCCAAAGCCGACATTCACAGAGAAACGGCTGCCAAAGTTTTTGGCGTGAGTCAAGACGAAGTTACACCTGACATGCGTTCTAAGGCAAAAATGGTCAATTTTGGGATTATTTATGGCATTTCGGCGCATGGTTTGGCACAAAGATTACGCATTTCTCGTACAGAAGCCAAAACCATTATTGATGCCTATAATGTACAATATCCTAAAATACAAGGATTTATGAATGATATTATTGCGTCTGCAAGGGAAAAAGGCTATGTAGAAACGGCTTTTGGTCGCCGCCGTTATTTGGCAGATATTGCTTCTCAAAACCATGCTACTCGTAGCATTGCAGAGCGAAATGCCATCAACTCACCGATTCAAGGTACTGCCGCAGACATCATCAAAATTGCCATGATTCGGGTTTATAATGAAATGAAAAAGCAAAACCTTCAATCCAAAATGCTGCTGCAAGTACATGATGAACTTTTGTTTGAGGTACATAAAGAGGAAATTGAAATCATGAAAACGCTCATTCAAGATTGTATGGTTCATGCAGCCGATTTAGCTGTGCCGATGGAAGTAGAAATAGGGATAGGCAAAAATTGGTTAGAAGCACATTAACAGCATTATTGTATATAATTCTACTTTGTTAGGTTGAATTAAGTTTGGGTGTCATTGCGAGGCTTGTTTTATATAAATTTCGTAGCGTAGCGGAGAAATTTGTATAAAACAAGCCGAAGCAATCATACCATGCTTTTCGGGTAGGATTTTTAAGTGCCACTCGTAAGCATTGTAGGATTGCGAGTAGCTATTTTGAGGTATTTTTCTTCGCTTCGCTACGAAAAACACCTCAAAATAGCTACTCGCAATGACACTTACACTGAGTTAATTACCTGTTTTTCAACTTGACAAAGTAGAAATAAAAACCTGTCAGATATTCAAAATTTGACAGGTTTTTATGTGTTATATCCATTATCTGCGAGAAACTGCATACAATCATCTACGAGAAACCAACAAATACATAAAAAACGGCACACCCAACAAAGCCGTAACAATGCCAATCGGTAAGCCCACAGGTGGCAAAATCAACCTACTCAAACTGTCGCAAAAACATAGATATGTGCCGCCGATAAGACTTACAAAAAGTACATTTTTGCGGTGCAAACCACCTACAACCGCCCTGCTGAAATGCGGAATCATCATGCCTACGAAGCCTATCGGACCCGAAAAAGCAGTAATTCCGCCCACAATCAAGGAAGTAACGAATAGCAAAAGCAGTTTTGTTTGCCGCACATTCATGCCCAAGGTATGCGCAGCGATTTCGCCTGTAAGCAAAATGTCCATTTTTCGGGCAAAAATAATCCCAAAAACAATCCCAATGAATAGCACAAAAGTGCCAATATAAACGCCTTCCCAAGTTGCCT
The DNA here is from genome assembly GCA_013298365.1 of Bacteroidota bacterium. GTDB lineage: Bacteria > Bacteroidota > Bacteroidia > J057 > J057 > JAAFHL01. Next base: position 4,539 of record JAAFHL010000134.1, read on the forward strand.
TTTCGAGATTTCCAAAAGTCCAAAAAACCATTTTACGCACTTGGTCTGCTTCCGAAAAACGATAAATAAGCAAACCTGTGAGGGCTGTACAAATCGAGCTTGTTGCCACACCTGCCATCAGCATACGCTCACTGTTTTCGTGCAAAGCCTTGAAGCCTAATGCAACAACTAACAACACACTCAAAAATGCACCTGCCCAAGCAAAAACAGGAACGCTAAACACATTGATTTTTACCAAAGAAAAAATGCCACAAAAAAGTAAATTTACCCCTAAACCTGCGCCAGAAGTTACGCCCATAATATAGGGGTCGGCTAAGGGATTGCGCACCAAAGTCTGCATGTATAAGCCGCCTAATGCCAAAACTGCTCCACATTCTACTGCCATTAACATACGAGGCAAGCGAACTTGTAGCAAAATATCGGCATGTGTTGTTTTTTCTCCTAATAAAAAGGAAAAAATCTCGCCTATCGAAAGTTCGTAACTGCCTGTAAGCAGATGTAATACCATCGCAATAGGCAGGAGAAATAGTAATAAATAGCGCAACATTTTTTTTGCAACAAAGGTAGGAAATAAAATATGGCTTTCTCATAAAAAATAATGAAATAAAAAGGTTAAATTTTACCACAAAGTTCACAAGGGATTCACAAAGAACACAAAGATTTATAGAAAAATAGGCTATTTTGTGTTCTTTGTGCTAGTTTTTCTTTGTGAACTTTGTGGTTTTATTTTTTATGAGAAAGCCATTGAAAATAAAAAAGAAAAAAAGCAAACTCAGCAAAAAATCTTATATTTGCTTTTTAATTAGGATATTTTGGGGCTTATTATTTTACCAATATATGAAAAAAACATTACTTTACACTATTTTCTTGCCATTTACATTTCTTACATTCGCACAAAATTTAACGCCTTTTCAAGACACAGAAACCAAAAAATGGGGCTACAGAACGGGAAAAGGCGCAATAATTGAGCCTACATTTGATGCAGTAGGCTCGTTTTACAAAGATTATGCGTGGATAAAAACGGGCAAAGATTGGGGCATTATTTTTCGAGACCAAACGCAATATATCGTAGAGCCGCAATTTCGAGACCTCAAACGCTTAGATGACCATACTTTTTGGGTCAAAGACAAGCAAAAAATGTGGGGGATTATGAATTATGACGGCGCATGGATGTTAAGCTGTCAATATCAATCGTTGGCTTTTTGGGAAACCTATTTGCGCCCCAAAAATTTGATGTATAAAGTGCCTTTGCCTGATTGGGATACCCTTCTTTTCCAAAAAAATGATACCTTGGGATTGATGACCCGAAAAGGAGAAGTATTAAAAAAATTGCCTTACAACCATGTCGTTCCTTTTGAAGATACGCCCAATTTTACGGTCGTTTGTATGCTTGATGCGCAAGGTTTTGGCACAAAATGGGGCATGATTGACAAATATGGACAAGAAATTATTCCTTGTATATATGATGATTTAGGCAATCACTGGGGCGAGCCAGGCTTTGACAACAAAAGTCGTAGATTAAATAGCCCTACGATTTTCGTAAAATTAGACGATTCCTGTGGCTACTACAATTTTAAAGGAGAAATGATTGTCCCTTTGGAGAAATGTAAGTAATTCTGCGAAAATCTGCGAAAAATTATGAGATATTCCTTACTTTTGCCCTTTAATTAAAGAGAATCTCTTATCAGAATAACGCACTTACAATGAAAATAACATTTCATATCAACTATCGAACCGAATGGGGCGAGTCGCTCTTGGTAAGCGGAAATGTCCCCGAATTAGGGAATAACACTGTGGCAGAGGCTGCGGTAATGCAATGTGTAGGCGGTGAGCATTGGCGACTTACCGTAGATATTAATACCGAAGACTCCCATGCCTTAGCCTACAAATATGCCATTCGTGGGGAAAATGGTGTGGCTTGGGAGTGGGGAAAACATCGTGTTATACATGCTTCTGTTTATCCCGAAATGGATTTATGGGACTTTTGGCGACCTACACAAATCCCTCAAAATGCGCTACATTCTTCTGCTTTTACGAGAGCAATTATGAAGCGAAAAGAAAAATATGAATCAGCAGACCTCAAACTTACAGGACAAGAAGCAATCGTTATCTTTCGGCTCAATTCGCCCCGTATTGCGCCACATCATGTTGTGGGTTTGATAGGCAGCGATGCAAATTTGGGGGCTTGGAATAAGGAAGATATACTGCTCATGAGTGATGCAAATTATCCTGTGTGGGAAGTGCCTGTGGGCATAAAGTCTGCGGATAAAACGGTACATTATAAATACGTCCTTTATGATACAAAAGTCAAGAAAATCGTGGATTGGGAAAAGGGAGATGACAGACAATTATTTCTCAATTTATTAGATAATAAAGAGAAAACCTTATTTGTGCAAACAGATGAGGATTTTCGCTATGAAAGACCTTGGAAAGGCGGTGGCGTAGCGGTGCCTGTTTTTTCTTTGCGCAGCACTAATGGAAATGGCGTGGGGGAGTTTCCCGATTTACATTTACTCACCGATTGGGCTTTACAAACAGGCTTAAAAGTAGTACAAATTTTGCCTGTAAATGACACGATTGCGAATCACACTTGGACAGATTCTTATCCGTATGCAGCGATTTCGGTAGCGGCTTTGCACCCGATGTATGTCAATTTGCAGAAGATGGGGACATTGAATGACAAGGATTTACAAGCGGAGTTTGAGGCGGAAAGAGAAAGATTGAATCAACTGCCTGAAATTGATTATGAGGGCGTAATGAAGATGAAATCTCGTTATTTCAAGTTACTTTTTGACCAAGAAAAAAAGGGATTGTATGTAGATAAAGATTTTCAGACGTTTATCCAAAAAAATGCAGAATGGCTGAAACCTTACGCTGTTTTTTCGCACCTTCGTGATTTATATAACACACCTGATTTTAGTCAATGGAAAATCGCTTCTGTATTTGATAGGGTAGAAATTGAGCAGATGTGTATGCCCGAAGACGAACATTATCAGCACATTGCGATTCATTTTTTCATTCAATATCATGCACATTTGCAACTTTTGGCAGCAGCAATGTATGCAAGAGAAAATGGTGTAGTGTTGAAGGGCGACATTCCGATTGGCATTTATAGATACAGCGTAGATGCTTGGACTGCCCCCGAATTGTATAATATGAACGCACAAGCAGGTGCGCCGCCCGATGATTTTGCGGTTTTGGGGCAAAATTGGGGATTTCCTACTTACAATTGGGAGGAAATGGCAAAAGACAATTATGCTTGGTGGCGCAAACGCATGACGCAACTTTCTACCTATTTTGATTCATTCAGAATTGACCATATTCTTGGCTTTTTCCGTATTTGGCAAATGCCTGAAAATCAAGTAGATGGTTTAATGGGCGTGTTTAATCCTTGTCTGCCTTTTTCTTGGGAAGAAATCAGAAGTGCGGGCATTTATCTAAGTTATGAGCGTTTGTGCAAGCCTTATATCAGAGAATATTTTTTGTATGAAATTTTTGGAGAACATACAGGTGAGGTCAAAGAAAAATGTTTATCTCGTATAGAAAATGGAGATTTTGTGTTGCAATCGCATGTAACTACGCAAAAAGATGCCGAAAATTGGGTAAATCTTCAAGATTGGTCTGATGACAAAAAAGAGCGTATTCGCTTGGGATTGAATGAATTAATTCGTGATGTTTTATTTTTCCCCCTAAAAGGGGGGCAGGAGGGTGAGGGCTTAAACCCTCGCATTTCCATTCAAGGCACACGTTCTTTTCAAGCCTTAGATGCCGACCAAAAAGGCAAAATAGAAAGGCTTTATACAGACTATTTCTTCTATCGTCATAATGAATTTTGGCGTGAACAAGCCATGAAAAAGTTACCGCCTTTGCTCAATGCAACCGATATGTTGATTTGTGGCGAAGATTTGGGCATGATTCCCGCAAGTGTGGCAGGTGTGATGAAAGAATTGGGTATTTTGTCTTTGGAAATTCAGCGTATGCCTAAGGGAGATGGGGAATTTGGACATCCTGATGATGCGCCTTATTTGTCGGTCGTTTCTACGTCTTCGCATGATATGAGTACGATTCGGGGCTGGTGGGAAGAAGATGCTGCCCGTTCAAAACGCTTTTTCTATGATATTTTGCACAATTTGGGCGAGATTCCTTTTTATTGCGAAACATGGATTTGCCGCCAAATTATCGAACAACATAGTTATTCACCCGCAATGCTTGCCATTTTCCCTTTGCAAGATTTGGTGGCAATGGACAATAATTTACGGAGAGAAAACCCTCAAAGTGAGCAGATTAATGTGCCTGCAAATCCCAAGCATTATTGGCGTTTTCGCTTCCATTTGCCGCTTGAACAACTTTTGCAAGCAAAGGACTTGAATGAGAAAATAAGGAGCATTATGGAAGGAAGTGGAAGAACATATCAATAAAATTTATCTTTCAATTAGAAAGAAAAATCGTTTTATGTGAGATAAGAAGTGTAAATTTGTGGCAATTATTATTTATTCGTAACTTATAAATTTCATAAAAATATGTCTTTTACATTAGCAGTGCTGCCTTATGCTTTTGATGCTTTGGCACCGCACATAGACGCTCGCACAATGGAGATTCATCATGGTAAACATCATGCAGCTTATACCAACAATCTTAATGCAGCTATCAAAGATTCTCCTTTGGAAAGCATGAGCATTGAAGAAATCTTGGGCGGAATCTCTAAATATTCTCCTGCTGTGCGCAACAATGGCGGCGGATATTGGAACCATAATTTGTTTTGGGAAGTAATGTCTCCCACAGGAGGCGGACAGCCCGAAGGTGCTTTGGCAACAGCGATAGAGGCAGCATTTGGCTCTTTTGACGGCTTCAAAATGGCTTTTGCGAATGCCGCAGCTACTCGTTTTGGTTCAGGTTGGGCTTGGTTGGTAAAAAAAGATGATGGCACACTTGCCGTTACTTCTACCGCAAATCAAGACAATCCTTTGATGGACATAGCAGAAGTGAAAGGCACACCTATCTTAGGGCTTGATGTGTGGGAACATGCGTATTATTTGAATTATCAAAATCGCCGTCCAGATTATATTACTGCTTTTTTCAATGTGGTAAATTGGAACAAAGTGGCTGAATTGATGGGATAAACATTTATAGCGCAAAATTTTTATGCAAGGCATTGGTAACTTATTTGAGTTGCCAATGCTTTTTTGTGTTACCCATGTAAGAAATTAGCCAAAAAATAAATTTATTTCATTAAATATTTGGCAAAAACAAATATACCATATAAATTGCCACGTAAATATGTAGTTTTATTTTACTTTTGAGATAAAACAACAAAGTAAAATTATCTTTCAAGCATCTTATTCACACAACAAACCATGTTGAAGTACTTTTTCTTTTCTATTCTGTTTGGGTTAATGACAACTTGTACCTTTGCCCAAAATAAAATCGGGGAATCGTCCCCCCATAAGCCAATCTTAACTGCAAAATCTACCTCTCACACATCTTTGGAGGAACAGGGGAAACATTTGAAGATGCGTTTGGCACAACTTAAATCACTTAAGCCTGCGCTTACCGCCGAAGAATTGCAAAAAGTAGCGCAGAGATTAACGGAAAACGTGATGCCTTAGCCGAAGAACAAGCCCTGAAAGAAAAACGATAATGTGTAACGAAATAAATCGTTTTTATTATCCATTTAGTATTTTTTACAATTTTTAAAATGAAAAAACTTATGTACTTATTCAGCCTTTTTATAGGCTTTGTTTTTGCCATATCTTTCGCTTGCACAATGTGGAAATGTGGGCTTTGATATGATTCCTGTGGGACCATACAGTTGTAATGACCCCGATATAAATATAGACGCATGGGATTTGCCATCTTCATGGAATGGTTATGTAATACCGGGATTTGAATTTACGATAGATACTGATTTTTGGTCGGATTCTGAAAATTCATTAACCATTTATCAAGGCTCTACTGCGGGACCCATTATTGCCTCTTTTCCTATTGGAACAGTTCCGTGGCTTTCTACATGGACACTTACAGGGACTTATTTTAGCCCAGGTGTTATGTATGTCATAGAGTGGTGCGATGATATACCTGATGGTCAGCTTCCTTACCAATTAATTGATAATGCAACAGGTAATCTACTTGCAGCAGGTACATTCGACAATGACTTAGCACCCTGCTATGGCATTAGTTTTCAAATTGGGAGTACGGCTGCTTTTTCGGGACCTGATGTAACCAATTATGGCAATGGTTTGGGTTTATTTAGCCCTTCTACAGTGGGACCTGGCACATATTCTGTTACGTATAGTTGGGACAGTGGAGCGGGCTGTTCAAATACTTCTTCACAACAGGTATTGGTTACAAATCCCAACAATGCAGGTTGGAACGCACCAGGTCCTTTGTGTCAAACAGGGGCTGCTGTGAATTTAAACCCTTTTATAACAGGTACAACAGGCGGAACTTGGTCGGGTACAGGCGTAACAGGTTCTACCTTTAATCCTGCGGGTTTGAGTGGCAGTATTCCTGTAACTTATACAGTAGGTACAGGCAGTTGTATTGCCACACAGACG
>JAAFHL010000135.1 GCA_013298365.1 Bacteroidota bacterium
CTGTCAAATCCATGCCATAGCAGAAATGACGATTGAGGTGAAAAAAGCCCAAATTTACATTGACCAAATTGGGATTGAGTGATGTAAGTCTGGCATCAACCAAAGACTTGTTCAACGTTTTGAGATTTGTATAAGACGTTCCAAGTCCTGCCCAAACCGTATTGACATAAAAATGAGACTTTTGCGCAAAGAGAAGATATGGCAACATCAAACAAGCAAACAATAATTTTTTCATATTCGTGTATATTTTAAGTTCAAAAGTAGAAAAAAATGTGATACAAAACAAGGAGTGCAAAAATATTTGCATATTCCAAGTTAAATCTCTTTCTTGCAGCCTTATTTTTTCAAATATGCAAATTGCCTTATACATTATCGTCTCACTTATTGGGCTATTTACGCTCATGTATTTTATATTACGGCGTTTTATGTTAAAACGTTTGCCGCCTAATTATCCCACATCAGCCAATATCTCTGCCACAAAAGGCAAAAAAGTGGTTGTTTGTGCAGGAGATAGCAACACGCAGGGCAATATGGGCGAAAATTGGGTGCTGCGTGTCGAGAAACAATTTCCGCAATATGCCTTCCTAAATGCGGGCATCAATGCCGATTTGACGCACACTTTGTTGGCTCGATTTGATGACGTGATTGCCGCAAATCCCGATTTTGTAACCCTATTGATAGGCACAAATGACATAAACGCTACGATGAGTCCTCAAAAGGAAAAACGCTATCGCCAAATGAAAAAAGTAGCAAAAACGCCTACTTATAAGGATTTTAGAGACAATACAATTGAGATGATAGAGGCATTGAAAGAAAAAACTGCTGCCAAAATCGCCATTATGTCTTTGCCTTTGATAAGTGAAGACTTGCAACATAGCGTCAATCTCAAAGCCGATAAATACAGTGAAGGCATAAAAGCCATTGCAGATTTATATGCAATAGATTATTTACCTTTGCGAGAAAAACAAAAAGCGCATCTTGAAAAACAGCTACATAAACCCAAATATCAATATGAAGATACGGATAAATTGATTTATTATGCCGTGATACTGCGTTATATTTTATTTCAATCTTTTGATAGGATTTCTAAACTATTCGGATTCCAGTTACTTACAGACAACTTACATCAAAATGGGACTTCTGCCCAAATGATAGCGGACTTAGTAAGTACATTTATCCAAAAACACAGCGAAAAGGGAGAAAGCTAATTTTTTTTATTATGAAATGTAATTTGCTATGAAATTCAAGATAAATGACTAATTTTGCGCCCGTTTTGAGGGATAAGCATTTATGACAAAATGGCTGTTATGCTATTTTAGGCAAACTATTTGCCTAAAACCTTCAATGCCAAAATAGGCACACACTTTATAGATTCGATTTCATGGACAAAAATGCTAGTACAGGTTTAATATTAATAATGGGCATCATGCTCGTTTGGTATATGTTTTTTTTACCTAAAACTACCCCCGAACCCACAACGCCTGTTACATCAAGCACGCAAACTACACAAAACGATACAACAGCACCTGCGCTTGTTGCAAATGATACTCTTCGTGATCAAAAAATGGCGGAGGTGTATGGCGATTTGTCAGTAGCTACACAAGGCGAAAATAAAATATTTACCATCAAAACCGAAAAATTGACGGTACATATTCAAACAAAAGGAGGGGGAATTGCGAATGCGTCTTTGAATGAGCAAAAAAACTTTGACGGAAAAGTGATGGCTATGGTAGCTGATGTTCCGTCTGCACAATTTTCAGAAGCATTCAGCTTTCAAAATAGAAATATTAGTACCGCAGATTTGTTTTTTCAACCTGTGGGCAATGTGCCTGCAAGTGTATCGGGAAAAGACTCTGCAAAATTGACTTTGCGAGCAAGCATAGATGACAATCGTTTTATCGAAAAAACCTATACTTTTAAGGGCGATAAATATGATGTACGTTATAATTATAATATGGTAGGTTTGGACAACGACCTCAAAAATAATACGTACAACATCGATTGGAAAGCTACTTTGCCACGTCAAGAAAAAGAAGTAAACAGTCAACGGCTGAAAACAACCGTTATTTATAAGTCGCCAGAGGCAGTTGAGAAATTGTCTATGACAGAGGCGGAGAAAAAAGAGGAAGCTACAAAAGTATCTTGGGTTTCGTTTAGAAGTCAGTTTTTTACTTATGCACTTATTCCCGACAAAGCCTTTCGTAATGGCACATTTGAAGTGACTCCTTACACAGAGGACAGTCTAAACAAAGCGATGTCAGCCAAAGTTGCGGTAGATTTGGAAAAAGGAAAAGGCTATGGTTATACATTTTTGATGTGTCCAAATGAGTACAAACTCTTAGATACATATAATATGTCGCCCATGCACACCTTAGATTTGGGTTGGGGACCTGTAAAATATATCAATGTAATTACCGCCAAAATTTTTACTTGGCTTGAAGGGCTGAATATTAGCTATGGTATTATTTTATTGATATTTGGGATTTTGGTTAAAATAGTGGTTTTGCCGATGACTTATAAGAGTTATATTTCTATGGCAAAATTACGTGTATTGAATCAAACACCTGAAATGAAGGAATTAGATGCAAAATATGCAGATGATGCGCAGAAATTGCAGTTGGAGAAAATGGCAATTTACAATAAAGTAGGTGTGAGTCCCTTTGGCGGCTGCCTTCCAATGTTGTTGCAATATCCGATTATCATTTCGATGTTCTTTTTCTTCCCGCAGGCGGTAGAGTTGAGAGGCAAATCATTTTTATGGGCAACTGACCTTTCTACCTACGATTCTATTTTAGATTTGAGCTTCTCAATACCTGGATATGGCGACCATGTAAGTTTGTTCACTATTTTAATGGCGGTTTCAACTTTCTTCTTCACCTTATATACGCAAAATTCACAACCTTCAGTAGCAGGCAATCCTGCAATGCAGATGCAAATGAAAATCATGACGTATGTAATGCCTTTCATTTTATTGTTTTTCTTAAATAATTATGCGTCAGGGCTATGTTGGTATTATTTCGTTTCAAATATGTTGGCAATCGGACAAAATATATTATTTCGTTATTTTGTAGATGATACCAAATTAGAAGCTAAACTACATGAAGCAAGAGCTAAAAAAGAAAGTAAGGGAGGTGCAGAATCTTCTAAATCATGGATGCAGCAAAAATTAGAAGAAGCGCAAAATCGTCAAAAGGAAATTGCTGCGGAGAAAAGAAATAACAAAAAAAATGAAAAATAATGCGTTAACGCGAAAATATTTCTTGTTATTGAAAAAAAAGGTGTACCTTTGACCTACATTTACATGTAGTAGTTCTTAGAGACAGAAATATTTAGCAAAATCCTATTTTCAACATTTTCTAAGTTAGAAAATGAACGAAAAAAAATAAAAAATTTATGGACAAAAATGATAAATTATTTGTTTATTTCACAAAACCCACATACATTTGCAGTCTCCTTTACATAAAGGGGTAGGGTTTTGATTTGAGGTAAATAGATATTTGACATTTTTCAAATGCTTTTATTTTCAAACCAAGTATAACCAATCATTTAAAATTTAATTTTTTACAACGTTATGATTAAACAAACGACCCTCACACTCGTAATTTTGGGTGCGATGACATTGGCAGTTAGCCCGTTAGCGGCACAAGGCGATAGCGATTTGCCCGCAAATCCAGTTCCAGGCAAATGTTATGCTAAGTGTCTTATCCCAGATGAGTACAAAACTGTTACTGAACAAGTTTTGGTAAAAGAGGCATCTAAAAAAATCCAAGTTGTTCCTGCTGAATTTGGTACAACAACAGAGCAAGTGTTAGCTAAACCTGAAGCTAAACGTTTGATTCCTGTTCCTGCTGTTTATGAAACAGTTACAGAGCAAATGTTGGTGAAAGACGCTGGCAAACGTATCGAGGTTACTCCTCCGATTTTTGAAACAGTTACAGAGCAAGTTGTTGATCAACCTGCTTATGTAAAGAAAACAACTATCCCTCCTGTATTTGAAACAGTTACAGAAAGAGTATTGATTTCTGAAGAAACCACACGTTGGGAAAAAGGTAAAAAAGACCCTAACTGTCTTTCTGCTAATCCTGATGACTGTCGTGTAATGTGTCTTGTTACTGTGCCTGCACAATACAAAACCGTTACTAAACAAGTAATCAAAACGCCAGCAAGAGTAGTTGAAGAGCAAATTCCTGCGGTTTACAAAACACTTACCAAACAAGTAGTGAAAGTACCTGCACAAATCAAAGAAATCGAAATTCCTGCAGAATACAAAACGGTTACCAAACAAGTATTGAAGCAACCTGCTACAACTAAAGAAGAAAGCATTCCTGCTGAATACAGAACTTTGACAAGAAAAGTTGAAAGCAAGCCTGCGCAAGTATTAGAAGTTGATGTACCTGCTGAATATGCTACCGTAACCAAAACTGTATTGGTGAAAAAAGGTGGATATGCTGAATGGAGAGAAGTAGTGTGCGAAAAAGACGTAACAGTTGCTAAAATCATCGCTATTCAAAATGCGTTGAAAGGTAAAGGTTATGATCCAGGTCCAATCGACAATGTATTAGGACCACAAACTCGTGCAGCTCTTTCTAAATTCCAACAAGATAATAACCTTCCTGTAGGGCGTTTAGATACAGAAACCATGAGAGCATTAGGTGTACAATAATTATTAAAAAGTTTTTAATAAGTTATTAATACAATTCTAATGAAATTCTAACGAAAAACGAGGCAAATTTATTTGTCTCGTTTTTTGTTTTACAAAAATTGTGTATAACTTGCACCTCGAAATAAATACGTTAAAGTATTATCTATTTTTTATATCTAACCTATCAGATAAATGAAGGCTATAAAGTTTTTTGTTCTTTATATTGTATTTTTTATGGGAGTTATCTCCTCTGTTGCGGAGCAAGTAGATGAAGTTCGCTTTTTTAAAGGCTCTTACAAGGATTTAACAGAAAGAGCATCTAATGAGGGGAAATCATATATTATATTTTTCACAAAGGAGAATTGCCCTCCTTGCGAAAGAATGAAAGAGGATACTTTTACAGATCCCGCATTAGCAGAGTTGATTATGGAAAAATCTTTCATCTATGAGGCAGAAATTCCAGATGTAGATGCTTACGCATTAGCAGGCGAGTATGGTGTAGTAGGTTATCCTACAATGTTGCTCTTTTCTCCTAGCGGAGTTTTGTTAGGGCGTTTAGTAGGTGGTCAATCTGTAGATAGTTTAACAGAATATATTTTGAGTATGATGTAATATTCAACATAAAACAATACAAAATACAGCTTGAATGATGCTATCATCTTTCAAATTTCCTTTGCGCAAAAAAATTAACATTTATAAAAAATCCTGCCTCGTTTGAGCAGGATTTTTGTTGCGTTTATTGCCTTTCAAATTTCTTTTCATAGATAAAAATATAAGCCTTATCTTTGCATCGCAAATAATCTACACTTATTTGTTAAAAAACGGTAAGAAATAGAATAAATATGCGTTATTTCCTCATTTTATTGCTTTTCGCCTGTATTAGTTGCGGTGAAAAAGACCCTAATGCAGATGTGAAAGACATGGTTTTACCTGTCAAAATATGTCGAGCAGACTCCTTTATGTATTTGGCAGCAAAAGCTTTTCAACAGCCGAAGCCTGATACAATTGGCATTTTTAATCAATATCTCAAACCTCATCGTCAGTTTTGGTTAGAATTGTTTCCACAATATGATAAATTGATGAAGGACAGTAGCCTAACCGATACGTATAGAGACAGCGTATTAGCTTTGTATTATGGACAATTTTTGTCAGATAAAAGTACTTGGCAGTTGCTTGACAGCGTGCAAAAGCATTTCCCACCCGATTTTGATATTGCAACGCAAGTTGTGCCTGTTTTCAAAAGATGGAAAAGAGATTTTGGGATAGATACATTGCCCGCAGTTTATACGTTTGTAAACGGCTATTCTCCGCCAGGCATGATGCCTGAAGTGGACCAAGTTTTTCCCACAATCTCGGGTAATTATTTGGCTATAGGGTTGCATTACTGTATGGGAAATAGCTTTCTATTTTATTCTCCCGATATTCCTGTTTATGTAAAAAAACGCTTTAATCCTGAATATATAGGTATAGTTCTGGCGCAGCAAATTGCAGATGGAGCTGTGCCGCCCATAGATTTGTCCCAAAATCCTACCTTATTAGATAAGGCGATTCGTTTGGGCATTCGTCAGTGTGTGGTTGATGCCTTGTTGCCAAGTACGCCTGACTCTACTAAAATGTGGTACACAAGTATGCAAATGGCATATTGTCATAAGTTTGAAAAAAACATTTACAATCTCATCAAAGGAGAACTTTATAGCAAAGATTTTTTGTTGCAACGAAAATTCATTGAAGATAAACCTTTTACTTCGGAACTTTCGCGGGAATCTGCCCCTCGTCTTGCGCAGTATTTTGGCTGGGAAGTGGTGAAAGCGTATATGAAATCTCATCAAGATGTGAAAATTGCAGATTTGGCAATAAGAACAGATTATGAAAAAGTCTTCAAAGAATCGGGATACAAGCCCTAATATTGTCTATAAATGCCCATCAAAAAAAGTGTTATCTTCCTATTTCTGCCAATCTTAATCGTCTATATATTGGCTTTGCCCATTCCAAATATGGAAATGGACGCAGCTCAATATGCAGCAATGGCAGTAGAAATGCTGGAGAGTGCTAACTGGCTGCATTTTACCGATTTGGGAAATCCCTATTTAGACAAACCGCCTTTGGTCTTTTGGACAGCAGGAATTTGTTATAAACTATTTGGAATCAATACAATAAGTTATAAATTACCTTCTTTGCTATTTTGGCTATTAGGTTTGGCTTCTGTGTATCGTTTTGCAAAATTGTATTATAACGAAAATATTGCCCTCACAGCCCTGTTTGTGCTTGCAACTACACAAAGTGCTTTTCTGATGACAAACGACTGTCGTACAGATACCTTGCTTGTAGGGGCGGTGACATTTAGTATTTGGCAGTTGGCGGCATATTGGATGTTGAGAAAATGGTATTATTTTGTAGGGGCTTTTGTGGGGATAGGCTTGGCGATGTTAGCAAAAGGACCGATTGGCTTGATGATTCCTGCGTGGACCTTTGCTGCACATTTTTTGCTTACCAAACAATGGAAAGCCTTTTGGCACTGGCAATGGCTGTTGGGGCTTGTCATCATCTTGGTGGTACTTTCTCCCATGATTTGGGGTTTATATACGCAGTTTGATTTGCATCAAGATTTGCTTGTGCATGGCAAAACAGGTGTTTCGGGCTTACGTTTCTATTTTTGGACACAAAGTTTTGGACGCATTACGGGCGAAAGCGTGTGGGTTGATAACACAGGATATGGCTTTTTTCTGCACACATCTTTGTGGGCATTTTTGCCATACAGTCTTTTGCTTTTTGTGGCTGTTTTTTCGGGCAAATTCCCCAAAAAGGAATATATTTCCCTTGCAGGTTTTGTATTGACCTTTTTGGCTTTTTCGATGTCAAAATACAAATTGCCACACTACATTTTTGTAAGCTATCCGATGGGGGCTGTATTGGTAGCGATTTACTTGAATAAAATACTTGAAACAAAAAAAGGACTTTTATTTTGGTATAAGCTGCAAAATATCACAGGCATCTTATTGTTTATTGCCATGTTTTTGGTGTGTGGCTGGGCATTTTTTAGTCCTGCATTTCTCTTTTTGACAGCTATTTTATTGTTTATTTTTCTTTTTTGTATAAAAGTAAGCTATCTTTATGTAACAAAAAATCAAGAAATGCCTTTTTTTAATCCCAAAATAAGCCAAATATTTCCTACCTTTTCCTTTCTCCTCCCTTCTTTGGTGATGATGTTCAGCACAAATATTATTTCAAATTTACATTTTTATCCACAAATCATGAAATATCAGTCTTCTACAGCAATAGGAGAATACATTGTGGCGCATAAAATACCCACCGACCGGGTTTTTATGGTAACATTTTATAGCACGCCTGATGTTTTTATTGGGAAAAGAGTACGAAATTTTAAAGAAGAAGATGCAGCAAAATGGACAAAAGACGGGGCTATCTACATTTATGCACCCATAGAATATGTACAAAAGCTGAAAGAATTGGGTAAAAACATCGAAGTACTTAGCACTTTTGACGATTTTCGAGTAACACACTTAAATTTTGATTTTTTGAACCCTGCTACTCGTCAGCAAGAATTGAAAAAAAGAGTTTTAATTAAACTAAATGGATAAAAAAGCCTATTTTTGTATCCGTTATTTTCGCAAAAAATGAAAGAACTTATCAAGAAATGGATTAAAGCATTTCCGATTGCTTTTACTCAAAATCAAAAATATGACCAACAAACGACTCAGGTTATCAGAAAAGTCTGTAAGCCCGATAGTCATTGTATAGATGTGGGCTGTCATAAAGGAGAGGTTTTGGATATTATGATTCAGTTTGCACCGCAAGGCAAACACTTTGGTTTTGAACCTATTCCAGATATGTATCAGGCACTTTTGGCAAAGTATCAAAACACAAAACATGTTATTTTGCCGATTGCTTTGAGCGATAAAAAAGGCAAAGTTTCTTTTAATTATGTACTTACAAATCCCGCATATAGTGGTTTGCAAAAAAGACAATATGATAAGCCCAATGAAAAAGACACCTTAATTGAGGTGGAAACAGATATGTTAGATGCGATTATTCCAAAAGATATAAAAATAGATTTTATCAAAATAGATGTAGAAGGCGGTGAGTATGGTGTTTTGATGGGGGCAAAAGAAATCATTAAACGCAATCAACCCGTTATTATTTTTGAACATGGTTTAGGGGCTTCTGATGCTTACAATACAACCCCCGATAAGATTTTTGCGCTATTGCAGGAATGTAGTATGCAAGTTTCTACGATGGAGAGTTGGTTAAAGAGCAAAAAAGCCTTCACACAAGCCGAATTTGAAGCACAATATTATCAGAAAAAAAATTATTATTTTATTGCATATAGATAATTGGTATTTTTGTAGGTAATTTAAACTCAAAAACGAATGATTAAGCATATTAAAGTCGAAAACCTGAATGGCAAGTTGAACTATGATTTGAATTTTCATAGCGACTTGAATATTTTCACAGGGCGAAATGGCTCTGGGAAAACAACATTGTTGAAGATGTTGTGGTATTTGGCACAGAGTAACATAGAGGGCTTACTAAAAGAAATATTTTTTGAAAGTATCATTTTACAAACAGGTGAAGAATATCTAAGTTTAGAGAATCTAAAAAATGGGAATGTGAAATTAAACTTTAAAACAAATTATAAAGATTTAACTAATTCGTATATAAGCGATTCGGTTATACATAGAGACAATTATTTTCTTACAATAAATCAAGATACATTATTTTTCCCCACTTTTAGAAGAATTGAAGGAGGCTTTGGGGTAATTCAAGAGGGGATAATGAGTTTAATAGTTCAGAAGTCTTTATATAATCGTTTTTCAAAAACTGAAAAAAAAATTACGCATAAATTTATATCTTCAATTTCCACCAAAGATATAGCTCATCTCCTCACTCAAAAATACACAGAAATTTCAGACAAAATTCTAAAAATAGAAAAAGAACAATCTGATTTTATTTCCCAAAGTATCGCAGAAAGTAAGGGAAAAGAACAAGAAGCTTTACAAGAAATTAAAAAAAAGCAAGAAGAAACAAACCTAAAAAAAGAGGTATTATTAAAGCCATTTACGGTTCTTTCTGAATTGATTAGCGATATTTTTAGGGATAAAAGTGTTAAAATCACAGAAACGCTCACACTTGGTGAAGCAAGTCAAGCTATCATTTCCGACAAACTTTCGGCGGGTGAAAAGCAAATGTTGAGTTTTTTATGCTATTGTATTTTTACGGAAAATAGTATTATCTTCATTGATGAGCCTGAATTAAGTTTGCACCCTGATTGGCAACGAACTTTTATTCCTACCATCATGGAATTATCTAAAAATAATCAATTTTTCATTGCAACACATTCTCCGTTTATTTATTCCAAATATCCAGACAAAGAAATTGTGTTAGACCCAGATAAAGGCGGAGAATAATATGGAAATGACAGTTAATGAGATAGTTAGCACTTTAACACATTCATCTTTGCCCACTATTTTTGTAGAAGGAAAAGATGATATTATTGTGTATCGGCAATTTGAAAAAATATTTGGTGCGAGAAAAGTAGATTTTTTTCGTTGCAATGGGCGAGCAACTTTATTAGAAATATTTAAGCGCAAAGATGAATTTGCTCATTTAAACACACATTTTATTGCAGACAAAGATATGTGGGTATTTGTGGGGATTCCTGCGGAATACCAAGACGTGTTTTTTACCCAAGGTTATAGCATTGAAAATGATTTATTTTTTGACGGGCAATATCTTGTAAATGGCTTATTAGATAGCGATGAGATAATCCTAAAAGACGAAATATTACACAATGTGATTCAATGGTTTGCGAGTGAAGTAGAATTGTATATAAATGGTAGTGTTCAAGATAATCATTTTTCAGAAGTCAGCCTTTTGAATGGAAATGTGATGGGATTTAAGGATGCTTGTTTCACACAAACATTTCTAAACCAAAGAAATATAGCCATTTTGCCTAATTCTACTTTGATTACGGATATTCAAGAAAATTATATCTCAAAGTTAAGAGGTAAATTCCTTTTTCAGATTTATCGAAAAGTATTTGAAAAACATCGTAAAGCTCTAAATACAAAAGCAACGGTTTACAGCACAGCCCAATTATTTGACTTGTGTTTAAGAGAAGGGATAAAATCGGAGAATTTGGACAGTTGTATGATGCGTATTTTAACCGAAATTAAACAAAAATTTGTAATTTAATTTATATATGAAACGAACAGAAATCAAACAAATCCTTGCCACCGATGCGCAGGGACAAGAAATGCTCGTAAAAGGCTGGGTACGTACTTTTAGAGGCAATCAGTTTATTGCGCTCAATGATGGTTCTACGATTAATAACCTCCAAATTGTTGTCAATTTTGAAAATACACCTCCAGAAATCCTTTCTCGCATTACCATAAGTGCTTGTATTTCAGTGAGTGGCAAGTTGGTGAAGT